>CBFGQM010000009.1:0-33485 GCA_965650905.1 uncultured Streptomyces sp.
CGCCGATGTCCCGACCTCCCGGCGTTGCCGGCAGAGGGGATGGGGGGCGGGTTAAGCGCCTGTGGGCCGGGCTGATCCGGACAGTTACCGGTTACCGGCCATCTCGAGCGGTGTCAGCCAGCCGTGTTCACCATCGACGCCGCCGCGTACGTCAGGTAGTTCCACAGCGTGCGCTCGTGCTCCTCGGAGAGGCCGAGTTGGTCGACGGCGACCCGCATGTGCTTCAGCCAGGCGTCGTGCGCCGCGCGGTCGACGGCGAAGGGGACGTGGCGCATCCGCAGCCGAGGGTGGCCGCGGTTCTCGCTGTACGTGGTCGGGCCGCCCCAGTACTGGATCAGGAACAGGGTGAGACGCTCCTCGGCCGGGCCCAGATCCTCCTCGGGATACATGGGCCGCAGCAGCGGGTCCTCGGCGACACCCTTGTAGAAATTGTGCACGAGGCGCCGGAAGGTCTCCTCCCCGCCGACCTGCTCGTAGAAGGTCTGCTCCTGAAGCGTGCCGCGCCGAATCTCATTCACGCTGTCCATGGTCTCAGACGCGCGACCGACGACCCGAGGCTGGGACCACCCCCGCCCGCGGGCCCGGAAGCGATGAGGCTCGGTCGGTTCCGGTCCGGCCGATCCCGCCCTGGTCGGCTCCGGTACGGCCGACCTGGTCCGGTTGCCGGCGGTCTGGCCGGTTCCGGCGCTCGCCCGGTGGGCCGTTGGGCAGCACAGTGGAGGTATGAGCGCGCATGCCATCGACCACGGGCCGGCCGACCTCGCGGCCATCGCGCGGGCGGAGCTCGTACGCGAGATCGACGCGAGCGGGGCCTGGGACGCCGACCCGGTCTGGCAGGAGGCGTTCGAGAGCGTCCCGCGCCACCTCTTCGTGCCGTACTACTACGTCGGCGCACAGGGAGGCTACGAACGCCTGTGGGGCGAGGACCGCGACCCACGCAGGCATGAGCGCTGGCTGCGCGGCGCGTACTCCGACTCCCCGCTGGCCACGCGGGTGCGCAACGGTGAGCTGCTCTCGTCCAGCAGTCAGCCGTCCCTGATGGCGAAGATGCTGACGGAGCTGGAGGTGAGGGAGGGGAACGCGGTCCTGGAGGTCGGCGCGGGCACCGGCTACAACGCGGCCCTGCTCGCCCACCGGCTGGGTGACGGCCTGGTCACCACGATCGACCTGGACCCGGAGATCACCGAGTCGGCCCGGCAGCACCTGGCCGTCGCCGGGTACCACCCGGCCGTCGTCACCGGTGACGGCTCCCGCGGCTGCCCCGAGCGCTCCCCGTACGACCGGATCATCGTGACCTGCACGGTGACCTCGATCCCGCGCTCCTGGCTCGCCCAGTGCCACCCCGGCGCCCACATCCTCGCGCCGTTCGCGACCGGCCTGATCGACCTGCGTGTACGCGGGGCAGAGCACGCCGAGGGACGTTTCCTGGACACACCCGCCTACTTCGTGCCGCTGCGCGGCGCCGACCGGCCCGAGCCCCAGCCCCCGGCCGGCGGCGGACTGCCGCGCCGGGCCATCCAGGACGAGCTCTTCCGCTTCCTGCTTGCCCTCACCGCGGGTGTCCTCGACCCGCACGAGGCCCTGGCCCTGTGGGAGCGCGCGGAGCACCCGGTCCGCGAGCGGTACGGGATCACGGTCCGCGGCGGCCGCGAGTGGGCCTGGCTGGACGACCCGGAAGGGCCGTACGCATGGCCGCTCGCGTGACGTGGGTGGCTCGCGCCTCAGCCCCGGTGGATCGTGATCGTCGTCCACGCACCCACATGCACCCGGTCGCCGTCCCGCAGCGGTACGGGGACGAAGGGCTGGATGGGCTCCTCGGCGCCGTTGACGGTGGTGCCGTTGGTGGAATTCTGGTCGACGACCGCCCAGGTGCCGTCGGGCTGCTGGACGAGGACCGCGTGCTGGTGCGAGACGCCCGGGTCCTCCGGCGGCACCGACAGGTCGATGTCCGGGGTGTCACCCGTGGAGTGGCGACGGCGGCCGATCGTGATCTGGTTGCCGGTGAGCGGGCGCTGCTGCTCCGGCGAGTACGCGGGCAGGTTCAGGCCCGTGGCCTCCGGACCGGAGCGCTGCATCATCGCCATGAAGTACTCGCGGTCGGGCCCGATCGTCATGCTCCAGGACATCGGCTGCTGCTGGTACCCGGGCGGCGCCTGGGTCGGGCCTGGCTGCGGGTAGCCGTACCCGCCCTGACCGGAAGCGCGGCCACCCGGACCGGAAGCGGGTCCACCCGGACCGGCGGGCGCACCGCCCGCGGGACCAGACGGCGGCGAGAGGACCCAGTCGTCGCCACCGCCCCCGAAGGACGGCCCGCCCGGACCCTGCGGGTGCCCGGTCTCCTGTCGATACGGAGGCGGCGGCGGCCCGCCGGGCTGCTGGAAGGCCTGCGGCGCACCGGGCACACCTGGACCGCCCTGCCCGCCCCCGGCCGGCGGGGGAACCGGACGCGAGGGATCGCCGGGGAAGCCCGACGGCACTGCTGGACCCGACGGCTCCCCGCCGAACGGCGGGATCGGCTCCGCGGGCCGGTTCATCTGAGAGGGCCGTGAGCTCTGGTAGTCGTACGGATCATGGTCGGAACCGGGTGGTCCGGGCGGCTGGTGCTGGAACCGGAGCGCCGGGTTCGGGCCGTTCGGTCCGCGGGGGCCGGGCCCTGCCCCGGGTGCCGACGGTGGCGGCGCGGCCGGGGTGTACGAGGTCGCCGTGTTCGTCAGGAAGTTCCACCGGCACTCCTCGCAGAACGGCGCCCCGCCCTCGCGCGGGGTGCGGCACTGCGGGCAGAGCCCCTGCCCGGGAGCCAGGTCGGGAACGGCGGACAGATGCGGGCGACCGCCCTGGCCGGGCGGCGGCGGGGGCGAACCGGGCGGCGGATAGCCGTAGCCGGCCGCCGGTGGCGGGAGCGGCGGGGGTGGGGGTACGGCTCCGGCCACGCGGTGACCGCAGACCTCGCACCAGTCGTCGGAACCCGACTGGTGTCCGTTCGGGCAGGTCGGCATGTCGGCGCTTCCCCCTCTCCTGTCCGGCCCTGGGGGCCGAAGTTCTCCGTCCCCCTCGGTACAGGGGCCGGGCTCGTTGCTCCGGCACCCCGGGGAGGGGCCGGACCGCCTACTTCTTCACACGAACAGTCTTTGTGGACCGCGTCTCGAGCGTCATCTCGTCGGCGTTTTCGACCTTCGCCTTCAGTCGCACAGTACCTGCCGGAGCGTCGACCACGTCCACCACCTTCGCAAGCAGTCTCGCCGTATCGGCGTTTCCGGAGATGCTGGCGAGCTGAACGGCGCGGCCCAGCTTGGCCGTTGCTCCATCGACATCTCCCGCTTTACGGGCATCCAGTCCCTGTTGGATGACGTGTGCCAGTTCGGCCTGGCCCGTGTAGTGGGCGACCTGCGGGTTGATCGACGTGGAGGCCGCCATGTCGTCGGTCCACACGGCCCGTACGAGGCCCTGTGCCCCCAAGGTCTGGGTGGTGCCGTCGGGTTGCGGGATCACCAGGGAGACCCGGGCCGCGAGCATCTCCTGGCCGATGCCGGCCTCGGGTACCTGGACGCACACGTGGTAGTCACGGGACTCGTCGCCCCAGGAGCCGGTCGGATAGTCCCCGGCGCGCGGGCCGGCCTCCGTACGGCGGTCGGTCAACTCCTCGACCGTGGGCGCGACCTGTTTGACGAACTTGATGGATGTGCCCACCGGCGTCCACAGCCGCAGGGCGACGTCCGCGACCTCCTTGCCCATGGCCGTCTCCATCATCCGCCTGAAGTCGGCGGACAGGCCCGCCGGGTCGGCGACGATGTCGGCGGTGCCGAGCAGCGCGGAGGCGATCCCGGTGACCTCCTTGACCTCCCAGTCGGTGCCCACGCCCCGCGCGTCACAGGTGAAGCGGCCATCGCAGGTGTCAAGGGCCGCTTTCAGGTCCTTGGCCGACTCGTGTTCGTTGCGGCCGTCGGTGAGCAGGATGCCGTGCCGGATCGCGACGTCCGCCGAGGAGAGCAGTCGGTCGGCCAGTCGCAGCCAGGTGCCGATCGCGGTGCCGCCGGCCGCGCTCAGCCTACGCAGCGCTTGCTTGGCCTGGTCGCGGGTCCCCGCGTCGGCGACCGCGAGCCGTCCGCCGCCCGGGTAGACCTCCTTGGCCACGTGCGTACCGCCGATCACCGCGAAGTGCACGCCGTCGCGCAGGGCGTCGATCGCGGCTGCCGTCGCGTCCCGGGCGCCGCGCATCTTCGCCGGCGGGTAGTCCATCGAGCCCGAACAGTCGACCATGATCGCCACGGCCGCTTCCGGGCCCTGCCCCGGCGTATGGCGAGGCGGCGCGGCGACCGTGCCGCATCGGGTGCCGCCGCCGGTCGAGGTCACCGTCGCGATCGCGTTGACCTCGCGGCCGCCTTCCGGCAGGTACTCGTTCTGGTACACGTCCACCGAGAACTGCGGCACGTTCGACTTCGAGAGATTGGCCATGCCTCTTCTGCTCCCCCTCAGGACTCTCACGAACTGTGGGACATGTCGGTGAGCGGACCGGTCCCCTCCGGCCCGGGACCGTTCCCGACCGGCCCATGCGGCCGGGATTACGCACCGGCCCCTGGGATTGGTCTCCGTCCGGCCTCTGAGACCGGTTTCCGTCCGGTCCGTCCGGCCTCAGGCCGATCCTGCCCCCGGTGGTGGCGCCGGGAACGGCAGGACGGCCACTGTTACGTTGTCGTGGCCCCCGCCGTCCAGGGCGTGGCCGACCAGAACCTGGGCGCCGTGCAGCGGCCGGACGGCGGCGTCGGGTGGGATGACCTGGGCCATCTCCTCGGCCGCCTCCGCGTAGTTCCACAGCCCGTCGGTGCACACCACCACCACACCCGGCCGGTCCGGTTTGAAGGAAGCGGTGTGCGGCTCCAGTTCGTACGCGTCCGCCCCGAGCCAGCCTGTGATGGCATGGGCGCGCTCGTCGGCGTATGCCTCGGCCTCGTTCATCAGGCCCGCGGCGACCATCTGCGCGGCCCACGAGTCGTCCTCCGTGAGCCGGGCCGCGGGTGAACCCCGGTCCAGGGGAACCCAGTAGGCGCGGCTGTCGCCCACCCAGCCGACGATCAGCAGGCTGGGGGTGACGACGGCGCCGACGAAGGTGCAGGCCGGCGCGTTCTCGTGCGGCGCGTCCTCCTTCGGCGGGGCGGCCCCCGCCAGGGAGTTGACCGCCCCCGAGGCGGCGACGATCGCGTCGTGCATGGCCTGCTGCGGGTGCGTACCCCGTGGCAGGGCCTCCAGGAGCGCTTCGTTGGCGGCGTGGGACGCGGCCAGGGAGGCCTCGTCGGGGCGGGTCGCCGATGACACGCCGTCGCAGACGACCGCGACGACAGCGGGGGAGCCGTCGGGCAACGCGGTCGACGACACGGCGAAGGCGTCCTCGTTGCGGTGGTGGCGCAGCCCCCGGTCACTGACCGCGGCGACAGCCCCCAACTCCTGCTCCATGTGGTCCCGTTCGCGTGGCTGGGCGTGTCCGCAGTTCTCGCAGTAGCCGTCGCGGTCGACCTGGCCCGCGCGGCAGGCCACGCACAGTTTGGTGCCCGCCAAGGGTGTCGCGAAGTCGGCCGTCCGTGGATCGGGTGCCTGCAAGGGGTACTCGTCCGGCTCCGGATGCCCGTCGAACCGTACTCCCGGTTCACATGGTCCAGCCGGTCCAGCCGACTCCGGTCCGGCCGGCCCGGGTACGACCGGGACGTCCGCCGGGTTCACGGGCGCGACGGCCGACGGGGGCGTCGGCACCCTGCGGTTCACGGTCATCGTGGGGCTGTCGTCCGGCGACGCGGGCGCGGCCGACAGGTCGTACCCGCACGCACCGCAGAAGCGGTCGCCCGACTCCAGCGGCTCCTCGCAGCCGGGGCACTTCGACAACGCCGGGGGGATGTGCGACATGAATTACACCCACGTCCGGGGGCGGTAACGGTTTGCGCGCTCCACCAGTTCGATCCTCTCCTCGCCACTCTGGGCGAGACGGGCCAGTGTCCGGTAGGAGCGCTCCAGACCGAAGCGGAGGCCTCGCTCATCCAGTTCACTGCCGAGCAGTACGGTCCGTGCACCGGTGTTCGGCGGCACGGAACCCTGGCTACCGGAGAGTACCCAGTCCAGGGCGCAGCCAAGGACCTCTGTGGACAACTGCTCGCGGCGGACCGCGTCGAGTCCGTATCCGCCCAGCGCCTCGATCTGTCCCGCCGCCGCGGTGAGGTCCTCCAGGAACGGCGCGTCGGGCGCCTCGTTCCTACGGTGCCGCAGGCGCGCCCGTACGGCGGCGACGCGGGCCGCCGTGTAGTGGATCGACGCCTCCGGCACCGACTCCAGGGTCCGTACGGCACCGCGGCGGTCGCCCGCCGCGAGCTGTACGCGGGCCAGCCCGAACGCGGCGCTCACATGGCTGGGGTCGGTCGTCCACACGAGGCGGTAGTACTCGGCGGCGTTGTCCAGCTGCCCGAGGACCTCCGCGCACAGGCCGAGGGCCAGCTTGGGGGCGGGCTCGCCGGGGAACGCGTCGTAGATGGCGTCGAAGGACAGCGCCGCGGTTTCGTACGCGGCGGTCGCGAGGGCCGCGACACCCCGGTACCAGACCACCCGCCAGTCGTCGGGGTGGTCCGCCTCCAGGGCCGCGAGCGTTCTGGAGGCACTGTCGAGTTCACCCGTCTCCAGGCGGGCCCGCAGCTCGCGCAGCCGCAGCTCCGGCGAGCCGGTGGGCGCCGCGTGCAGCGCGGCGATCAGCTCCACGGGCGCGGACGCCAGAAGGCCCGCCAGGAATCCCGCGTTCGGGTCGCCGGGGTCGACCCGGGGGACCGGCATCGCGAGCGCGGCGGCGGCCGTGCTGAGCGGCTTCACCAGCGCGGCCGAAGGGGGCGCGAGAGGCGGCGCGCCGTTCGCCCCCGGTGTCTGTGCGCCGGGCGGCAGTTCGGGCGCGCCCTTCTTCCGGCGACCGCGACCTTGACCGCGACCGGGGATGACCCGCGCCCCCAGCCGCGACACGTCCCCGTCCAGCTGCTCGAACAACTCCGTGTCCGTGACCCTGAGTTCTGGCCCGAAGAGTGTGGACAGCGAGGGACGAGGACGGCCCGTCCGGAGCGCCACGACCTCGCGCAGCACGCCCGTCAGCTGCTCCGACATCTCCCGCGCGGACGCGAACCGGCGGGCCGGGTCGGGGTCGGTGGCGCGCACCAGCAGCCGGTAGAAGGACTCGTACGTGCGGAAGACCTCGATGTTGTCCGGGTCGGGCAGGGAGTCCACGAAGACGTGCGTGTAGCCCTGGAAGTCGAACGTCAGCACGGCGAGCGTACGGGCGACGGTGTAGAGGTCGGAGGCGACCGACGGGCCGGCCTCGGCGACCTCCGGCGCCTGGTAGCCGACCGTGCCGTAGATGGCCGACTCGTCGTCATCCATCCTGCGCACCGCGCCCATGTCGATCAGCTTGAGCTGGTCCTCGGTCTGGATCGCGTTGTCGACCTTGAAGTCGCAGTACAGGAGGTTGCGGCTGTGCAGGTGCCCGAGGGCTTCGAGCGCCTCGATGCCATACGCGCAGGCCTGTCCCACCGGCAGCGGATCGCGCCTCCCCGCCGCTGTACGACGCCCGTTGGCGATCTCCTTGAGGGACTTGCCGCCGACGTACTCCATGACGATGTAGCCGTCCAGGGAGCCCGTGCGCTGGTCGAGGTGCTCGACGAAGTTGTAGATGCGCACGATGTTGGCGTGCTCGATCTCGGCGAGGAAGCGGCGCTCGGAGATCGCGGCCGCCATCGCGTCCTGGTCGCCCGTGTCGAGCAGGCCCTTGAGGACCACCCAGCGGTCGGACACCGCGTGGTCCACGGCGAGGTAGATCCAGCCGAGCCCACCGTGCGCGAGGCAGCCCACCACCTCGTACTGACCGTGCACGATGTCACCCGCGCGCAGCTTCGGCACGAACGAGTACGGGTGTCCGCACTTGGTGCAGAAGCCCTCCGTACGCCCTGGCCGGTCGTCGCGCGCCCGCCCGACCGGCGCCCCGCAGTCGGAGCGCGAGCAGAACCGCTTCCGCTCGGGCACCTCGGGGTTCTCCTGGACCATCTCGCGCGGATCGGGGCGCGGCACGTCCGGCACCGTGACGAGTCCGACGCCCAGCCGGCCGCGACCGGAGGACCCGGCCGTCGAACCGGAGCTGCGCACCGACACCGAGCGGCCCGTCGCGCGCCCCGACAGCGAGCGCGACAGACGGCCCGACACCGAGCGCCGCGACTGCGAGGCGCGGGACGAGGCGCGGGAGCCGGAGCGCGAACTGCCGGTGTCGGAGCCGCGCGAGCCCATGCCGCCCGCCGTGATCCCGGTAGGCGGGGAACCCACCATGCCGCTTGCCGACACGACCGGCGCCAGACCGCACGTGTCGCAGTACAACTCGCCGCCGCCCACGTCCTCGTACGACCCGGAACAACCGGGGCGCTGGCACTGCTTGCGCTCGCTCACATCCTGCTCACTCACGATTCCCCCCTCCGGTCCTGCGGTTCCCCTTGGCCGGGGACCTTGGGCACCAGCAAGTCGACGGCCGCCCGCTGGTAGCGCAGCACCGCCTGTTCCGCCACGCGCAGATCGCACGGTGCGCTCCACAGCATGCGGCGCGCCGTGTCGTAGTGCTCCACCAGCAGCGGGTCCTCCGCGAGGCCGTGCCGGGCGACCTTCGCCCTGTACGCGTCGAGGCGGCCGCGCAGCTCCGCGCGGACCGCCAGCGGAGCGGTGACGGCCGACAACGACTCGCGTGCTCTGAGGAGTTCGTCCTCGGCCTTCTCCTCCAGGGCCTCCAGCAGCGGCGAGAGGCGGTGCCACTGCGCGTGTCTGCGGTACTCGGCGGCCGTCGCCAGCTGCTCCCGCAGCGCGGTCGGCGGGCCGCTGACCGCGGGCACCTCCGACGCGGCGATCTTCGCCAGCACCTCTCCGCGCGCGGACCGCGCCTCGGACAGCGTGCGTTCCGCGCGCGAGAGCACGTCCCGCAGCTTCACCAGCCGCGCCTCCGCGTCCTGCCGGACACCGAGCACCGCGTCGATCTCCCGGCGCACCTCCTCCAGGGCGCGCGCCTGCCGGTCGTAGCGCGTGGTGCCGGGGCGGCCGCCGCCCGGCGCCGAACTGCCCTGCCCGGGCAGCCAGAACGCCAGCGGATCGGACACCACCTGCTCGCGCAGGGCCGTGAGCGTGCGGGTGATCCGCTCCAGGTCGTCGCCCGCCGGATGCTCACCGGGCCGTACTCCTACGGAGTGCGCGAGCCGGCGGGTGCGCTGCAACTCCGCGGCCAGCAGATCGATCCGGGCGGGCAGCGCCGACCACACGGCGTCGGCCGCCACGACCATGTCGAGCGACTGGGCGTACAACTGGTTCATGCGCTCGACGAGTTGGGCGAGGGTGAACTGTTCGCTGAGCTTCCCGGTGCCGGAGACGGTGGGCGCGCAGGCCGCGGCGGCGGAGCCGGCCACCGTGACGCTCTCGCCGCGCAGCAGCTCCGTCAGCTCCGCCAGGTCGTCGCGGTTCGGCCAACGTCTGCGGGAGCGCACCGCTCGCGCGGAGCGCAGGGCGCCGGTGTACGCGTCGAAGTACGTCCACAGCAGCGTGATCGACGCCTCGGCGGCCGCCCAGCGCTCCCGGGTCGTGCCCGTGAGCTCGGCGCCTTCGAGGAGTCTGCGGCCCGCGTGGTCCTGCAGCGCGAGGAGTGAGGTCTCCATGGCCTCGTGCTCCGCGCCGAGCCGCGCCAGCGCACGGTCCACCTCGTCCCGGTCCATCACCGGCCCGGAGGGTACCGCGGCGCCCATCGATCACCTCTCACTCTTGGTCGTTCCCGGCACGCGTCCCCCCGCGCCCGGGTAACTCTCCAGTCGTATCAGGTCGGTTTATCGGTACTGGACCGGGGGCGGTCCCGACGATGCGCCGAGGCTCGCCGCGAGCCACTTGTCGTACGACTGTTCCCAGCCGTCCTTGCGGTAGTCCACCAGGACCTGATTGACCCGGCGTACCAGATCGTCGGCGCCCAACTTCATCGCCACGCCGTAGTACTCGTCGGTGAACCGCTCGCCCTTGAGCTCGACCGTCGGGTCCTGTGCGGCCTGGCTCGCGGCGAGCGCGCCGTCGGTCACCACGGCGTCGACCTCGCCGAGCTGAAGCCTCACCAGGCAGTCGAGTTGGTTGGGCACGGTGGTGTCGATGTCGGCGGAGGCGACGAGGTGGCCGTCCTTCTTGTCCGCCTCCAGGTTCTGGTGGGCGGTGGAGCCCGCCGCCGAGCAGATCTTCTTGTCCGCGAGCGACTCGTCGTACCCCGTGATGTCCGAGTTCTTCGGAGCCAGCACCTGCTGGCCCGTCTCGAAGTAGGGGGACGAGAAGGACACCTCCTCCAGCCGGTCGCAGGTGATCGTCATCGTGCGGACCACCATGTCGACGTCGCCGTGCTGGATCGCCGGGACACGCTGGTTGGTCGGGATGGCGCGGAAGCGGATGGCGTCCGGGTCGCCGAGGACCTCCTTGGCGATCCGGTGCGCCAGATCGATGTCGAAGCCCTCCAGCTCGGCCTTCTTCGAGGTGCTGTTCGGGTCGCGGTAGCCCCAGCGGAAGCTGTTCTGGTCGATACCGACGGACAGGTACCCGCGGTCCTTGATGGCCTGGACCGTCGTGCCGTTCTGCTCGCCGGACGGCGACAGGCTCTGGTCCTGCGGGGCGGGGCACTCCTCGTCGGCCTGGATCTGCCGGCCCTTGGCCGTGCCCTGGCCGCCCACGCCCGTGCTGCCGTCCCCGCGGGACTGGGCCAGCGGCAGCACCAGTGCGAAGACCGCCGTCAGGGCGCAGACGACCGCCATCGCGCCCACGCCGCCCCAGCCCTTCAGACAGGAACGTACTTGCCGTTTCACCGTCACGCCCCCTCTCACCGGTACTCCGACAGACGGCGCCCGATGCCGAGCACGGCACCCGAGGCGCCCAGGACGGCGAGCACCGCGGCGCCCGCCGGCAGGCCGGCCATCGCGCCCCGGCCGTCGTCGGCCGTCAGCTCGAACTCGGTCTGCTCGTGGGTGAGTGCCTTCCGCAGGTCGGTGTCCACGTTGTCGAAGCACTCGCCCGTCGGTTTGTTCTCCTTGGAGCCGATCACCTTGTCGAGCGCGCCCTGATAGTCGCCGGAGTCGTCCGCGGCGCGGGCTTGCTCGTGCCGGTCCTGCCAGACCTTCATGTTGCTTGTCGCGTCCTGCACAGGTGTCTCGCCCGCGCCGTCGTCGGCGAGGTCCTCGGCCTCACCCAGCTTCACGGCGAGTTCCTTCATCTGCGCCTTGTAGTCGTAGTCATACGCGTCCACGGTCACGTCGCCGACCACCTTGGTCTGGGCGCCGCGGCTGACCAGCGTCAGGTTCTCGTTGCCGCGGGCCTTGAGGGAGGCGATGCGGGCGTCGTTCAGCACGTTCAACGACCGTACTCCGTCGTCGTACGACTCGTTCAGCCCGGACCGGGCGACGCTGTGGCCGACGACCAGCCAGAGCAGCACCACCGTGGAGGCGGCGGTGGCTGCGACCATGCCGTGGTTCAGCACCCGGTTCGTACGCCGGTAGTCGCGCCGCTGGGCCCAGACGAGCCCGCCGATCGCGAGGACGCCGACGCCGATCGCGATCCACGGGTAGGGCGTCGCGGTGTCGTAGTCGGAGCGCAGCCGCTGGTTTTCCATCGTGTAGAGATCCTCGGCGTCCTTGAGCATCTCGTTCTGCATCTTCTCGTTGGCGTACCGCAGATAGGCGCCGCCGAGCGGGTAGCCCTGCCGGTTGTTGGCCCGGGCGCGCTCGATGAGGCCCTTGTACTCGGGCAGCAGCTTGTTCAGCCGGGCGATGGTCTTCGCCGACGGGGAACCGGGCTTGGAGTTGGCCGCCGCGTTGACCAGCTTGTCCGCGGCCGTCCTCATGCCCTCCTCGTACCGTTTGCGGGAATCGGCCGTCTCCTGGCCGCCCGCCAGGAAGCCGCTGGAGGCCGCCGTGTTGGCGTCGGCGAGTGAGCGGTAGATGAGTGCCGCGTCGGCACTCAGCGGCTGGCTGCCGTGCAGCACGTCGTCGGCGGCGGCCGAGCGGTCCGTCATCTGCCAGGCGGTGAGTGTGCCGAACGCCACGACGAGGAGGGCCAGCAGAGCGCCGATGACGCGCAGCCGCCCAGCCTCGGTCGTCGCGGCGGCACGCAACTGGTCGACGCCTTCAACCCAGGCCCTACGGCGTGCGGGCGCGGCGTCGGGCAGGGTCGGCCGGCCCTGCGACGTGGGCGCCCCCGACCGCGCCATGGCCGGCGGCCCGGCCTGCGGCGGCACGACCGGCATCGTGGGCGGGCCCGCTCCCGGTGGCGCCGGACTGCCATTCGGCGTGTATGTCACTTGACCTTCCCCATGGTCATCCTCGGCCACGTCCGCCCGCACGTCTGGACGCACCGGCAGAAGTGCAGGGCCGCAAGTATCGCCGCCGGGACTGACATCCGCACAGGCCTTGACTGGATCTTGTTCGTATCGCACTGCAATTCGTGTCGCGGCGCAAGGAGATCCCGAATCCACGCGCCATCAGCATCCCGACAGCGGCGGAAGATCCCCGCACCACCTGCTCATGAATACGCCATCCACAACCGTGCGGTTCAACGGATTCCTCCCGGGTTCCCGGCGAGTTTCGCAGGGAGCGGGCGCTCAGCGTCCGCCCTCGTCTGCCAGGCGGCCCCCTGGTCAGCGACCGTTGACGCGCCCGGGCGGAGGCGGGTGAATCGGCCGTTTGGAGGTCATAAATACCAGATCAAACCATGAAATGTCGTACAGTGCGCGGTGGGGACAGCAGCGGCGTCGGAGGAGCGCGCAGTGTTGTCAGTGGTGGTGCCGTGTTTCAACGAGGAACAGGTGCTTGAGGCGTTCAACGACGAACTCCACGCGCGGCTCGACGAACTCCAGGAGCCGTACGAGGTGGTGTTCGTCGACGACGGTTCCACCGACGGCACGCTGTCCCTGCTGCGCGCCTTCGCCGTCCGCGACCAGCACGTCCGCTATCTGTCCCTCTCGCGGAACTTCGGCAAGGAGGCCGGCCTGCTGGCGGGCCTGCGCGAGTCCACCGGGGACCATGTCGCCCTCATGGACGCCGACCTCCAGCACCCGCCCTCCTTACTCGGCCGGATGCTCGACCTCCGGCGCGAGGGCTTCGACCAAGTCGTGGCTCGCCGCTCCCGGGATCATGACGGCCCGCTGCGGACCCTTATGAGCCGCGGTTACTACCGGCTCGTCAACCACTGCGCCGACGTGGAGCTGGTCGACGGCGCCGGGGACTTCCGTCTGCTGTCGCGCCGTGCCGTGGACGCGCTGCTGGACGTGGGCGAGCGCAACCGCTTCTCCAAAGGCCTGTTCTCGTGGATCGGCTTCAGCACCGTCTTCTTCGACTACCCCGACACGCCGCGCGCCGGCGGCGTCAGCAAGTGGAGCTACCGCAAGCTCCTCAACTACGCGGTGGACGGCGTGGTGTCCTTCAACAGCCGTCCCCTGCGCGTGGCCATCCACGTCGGGCTCGTGCTCTCCGGTCTGGCCCTCGCCTACGCCGCCTGGACGGTCGGCGCCGTGCTCATAGGTGGCGTCACCGCACCCGGGTACGTCACCCTGCTCGTCGCGATCACCGGCTTCGGCGGGATGCAGATGGTGATGCTCGGCCTCATCGGCGAGTACGTCGGCCGGGTTTACAACGAGTGCAAGCAGCGGCCGCACTACCTGGTCAGCGAGCGCATGCCCTCGGGCTCCTCGGAGCCTTCGGAGTCGTCGGGCCCTTCGGAATCCGCTGAGCCCTCAGACGCCGCCCGTCCGCCCGCGCTGCGGACACGCTCCTCGTGAAGGGGCAGATCGTGCGCTTCGCGCTCGTCGGGGCCGTCAACACCGGGACGTACTACGTCATCTACCGGCTGCTGTGCCTATGGCTGCCGTATCTGGCCGGGCACATCCTGGCGACCCTGTTGAGCATGATCGGTTCCTTCTTCATGAACGTACGCTTCACCTACCACACCAGCCCCAGCTGGCGGAAGTTCCTGCTGTTCCCGCTGACGAACGCCACGAACCTCGTCCTGACCACGGCCGGGGTCTACGCGATGGTCTCCGTCCTCGGCATGGATCCGCGCATCGCCCCGCTGATCGCCGCCATCGGCGCGATCCCGATCACCTTCCTGGTCGCCCGCCGCATCCTGGTGCCGGCAGGAAGTCCGTGAAGACCGTGAAGACGGTGAAGACGGTGAAGACGGTGAAGACGGGGAGGGCCGGAAGGGCCGGGAGGACCTCGAGGGCCGGCCATGGGCGGGGCGCGGACCTGGGAGCCGGCCTCGGCGCGGGCCTGGGCGCCGCCGTCGCCATGGCGGCCTTCCTGACGTCGGGCGTGGTGCGCGGCACGTATCCCTTCGGGGAGCGTTCGCGCGCCGTGAACGACCTCGGCAACCAGTTCGTGCCCTTCCACGCCCACCTGTGGGACCTGCTGCACGGCACCTCGTCCGGTGATCTCCTCTTCAACTGGAACAGCGCCTTCGGCGTGCCGTACTGGGCGGAGTTCGTCAGCTTCCTCGGCAACCCGTTCTCGCTGCTCGTCGCGGTCTTCCCGCGGCGCCTGGTCGACCTGGGCGTCTATACGGGGCAATGCCTGAGCATCGGGCTGGGCGCGGCGGTCATGGCACTGTGGCTGCGGCGGCTGCGGCCCGGCCCCTGGTGGCAGGCGGGCCTGCTCGGTGCCGCGTACGGACTGTCGGGCTGGACGCTCAACGACGGCGCGTTCGACCCGATGTGGCTGTGGGGCCTGACGGCGTTCCCGCTGATGCTGCTGGCCCTCGACCGCTGCACCCGCGAGCGCGGCTGGCTGTGGGCCGCTCCGATGGTGGGCCTGGCCTGGGCCGGCAACTTCTACACCGCGCTGATGGCCGCCGTCGGCACGGCCGTCGTAGGCGTGGTGCTCCTGGCCACCCGGGAGTGGAGCCGGACCGGGCTGCTGCGGTTCGCCGGTCGTGCCGCCCTCACCTTCACGCTCGGTACGGCACTCGCCGCGCCCGTGATCTGGCCCACGTACCTGGCCGCCGCCAACGCCCAGCCGCTTCCCGCCCTGCCCTACAGCCCTCCGCCCCTACTGGAGTACCTGCTCCAGCTGCTGCCCGCGCAGCGAGCCTTCGGCAGCCTGCCCCGGTTCTTCGTGGGCATGCTCGCCCTGCTGCTGGTGCTCGCCTTCCCGCTCAGCACGCACATCCCCGCGCGCACGCGGGCCGCGTGGTGTGTGGCGCTGGTCGCGGTCGCCGCCTCCTTCTGCCGGCTGCCCACGGTCAAGGTCTGGTACGGCCTCAACCTGCCCAACGGCAGTCCGTACCGAGCCACGCTCGTCCTCACCGGTGTGCTGGTGTCCGTCGCCTGGCTCTGCCTCGCCCACCGGCCACGGCCCGGGCCGCTGCTCGCCGCCGGTGCGGTCACCTGTGTCATCGCCGCCGTCTCGGTACGGAACGGGAACGGCGTGAGTCACCTCACCTGGCTCGTGGTCCTCGGCTCGGGCAGCCTCACCCTCGCGCTCCTGCTGCTGCTCGCCCGCCGGCGCGGCGGCCGGGGCGCCCGGCCCCTCGGGCTGTCGGGCGGCCCTTCGGCCGAGCCGCTGATCGCCGCCGCGCTCGCCGCGGTGGTACTCGCCGAGTCCGCGGCCGGCGCCGTCGCCGTCGACGAACAACGCGACAAACTGGCCTTCTTCACCCCCAAGCCCACGTGGGACGCCCGGCACGACGCCGTACGCGAGGCCGTCGCCCGGGTCGGCGGCTGGCCGGCCCATCGCACCGACACCGGGCCGCCCGAGATCGTCGACAACGACCCGCAGCTTTTGGGCAGCGAGGGCCCGTCCTACTACAGCAGTTACGTGCCGAAGCAGACCGCACGCCTCATGCGGCGCCTCGGATACTCCTGGACCATGCACGGCCGCCACCTGATTCCCCAGGACAACCCCGTCGCCGACGCGATCTTCTCCGTCGGCGCCCGGGTCCGGCACGCCGACGGCCCGGGTCAGGTGCGCGTCGAACGGTTTCCCGCGCCACCGCTGGTGACCGTCCAGCCGCGCGTGACACCCCGCCCGCCGGCCGATTCCTCGACGTTCGTCTACCAGCAGGCCGTGCTGGGGCACGAGGTGTACGAGCTGCCGCGGATCTCCTTCAGCGAACCGGACGGCTCGGCCTCCGGCGACGGCCCGATCCCGCTGCGCGCGGCGGGCCCGTACCGGCTGACCCCCTCGGGCGCCCCGTACCGGATCAGCGCGCGGTGCCGCCCCGGCAGCCGTCTCTACATCGACGGCCCCTGGACCGATGCCATGCTCTCGGGACCCGGTGGGAAGTCCGTACGGCTGTGGGGCGACCACCCCGAGAAGGCGGTGGCCACCAAGCCGCTCGGCACCGTCCCGGCGGACGGCCGCGTCACCGTCACCATCGGAACCGTCTTCCAGGACACCGAGCTGCCGCGCTCGCCCCTGGGCTGCCTGGACACCGGCAAGCTACGGCGGGCGATCACGCAGCTGCGGGCCCGGGGCGCCACGCGGGTCGCGGCGGGTGGCCACAGCGTGCGGGCCACGCTCCCGGCCGGTTCCTCGGCCGGTTCTCCGGGAACGGCCGTCGTCGCCACCGCGCGTACGCCGGGCTGGCGTTGTGCGGTGGACGGCGGTCCGCTGCGCCGCCCGCAGAACCGCCTGGGTCTGCCGGCGGTACCGCTCCCGGACGCGTCCGGGCACGAACTCCGCTGCGTCTTCCGGCCGCCCGGCCTGCGCCTGGCGACGGCCGTGAGCGCGGCGACCGCGGCGTTGCTGCTGTTGCTGACCGCGTTGCGATGGGCCTACAGGCGCCGCCCGGTGGACGGCGGGGGTGGGGGCGGAGGCCGGCGCACGCGTGGCGGCCTGCTGCCGGGTCATGCCCGCCGCATGGCGTAGAGGCAGCAGCTCTCTGCTCCCCGACCCGGTGGGCATCACCTGGACATCGAGCCGCTGAAGGGGCTGGGTGCGCTGAACGTATCTCGGATCTCGGACAACGAGGCGGCGCCCGGATCCCAGGCGCCGCCTCACTACCAGCCCGTACCAGTCGCTACTTCGACACGTTCGTCGGCGGCGTGACCGGTGCCAGCGGCGTGGCTGCCTGGGCCTGGGGGGACGACGAGTTCGCGTAGGCCGAGGGCGGGGCCATGTCGGTCGTCGGGTCGGTGGTCGCCTCGCCCTCCGGCTGGGCCGGGAGGCCGCCGACGATACGGATATCGGCCTGGTCGAAGGCGCGCTTGATGCGCCAGCGCAGCTCGCGCTCGACGCCGATCGCCCTGCCGGGCATCGTCTTCGCCGAGACGTGGACCACCATCGAGTCCAGCAGCACGCTGTCCAGGCCGAGGACCTCGACCGGGCCCCACAGCATCTCGTTCCACGGCTCGTTCTTCGCGAGGGCTTCGCCGACCTCGGTGAGGATCGACCGGACCTGGTCCAGGTCCTCCTCCGGGCGCACCGTGACGTCCACGCGCGCCGTCGACCAGCCCTGGCTGAGGTTGCCGACCCGCTTGACCTCACCGTTGCGTACGTACCAGATCGCGCCGTTTTCGCCGCGCAGTTTGGTCACCCGCAGTCCCACCTCGATCACCTCGCCGGAGGCAACCCCGACGTCGATGCTGTCCCCGACGCCGTACTGGTCCTCAAGGATCATGAAGACGCCGGAGAGGAAGTCGGTGACCAGGTTGCGCGCGCCGAAACCGATCGCGACGCCCGCCACACCCGCCGAGGCCAGCAGCGGTGCCAGGTTGATCTCGAACGTGCCGAGGATCATCAGCGCGGCCGTGCCCATGATCAGGAAGGACGCGATCGAGCGCAGTACCGAGCCGATGGCCTGGGAGCGCTGGCGGCGGCGCTCGACGTTGACGAGGAGGCCGCCGAGAGCGGTGCCGTCGACCGCCTGGGCCGTGCGGTTCATACGGTCGATCAGCTTGGTGATGGCTCGCCGGATCACCACTCTCAGGACGCCGGCGATCACCAGGATCAGCAGGACCCGCAGGCCGATGCCGAGCCACGTCGACCAGTTCTGCTCCACCCAGCTCGCGGTGTTGGTCGCGCTCTCCTGGGCGTCCTGGAGTGAAGGTGCCGTCGGATCCGCAGTGGAATCGGCGGTCGGCAGGACGGACAAGAACACGGCAGGTACCTCCAGGCGTAGCGGTCTGCCCGCGGCCGGGGGGGCACAAGCGGGTCGCCGAACGGGCAGACTCAACACACTATCGGGGCACCATGTGTGGATCGCCGCAATGTTCGAGGGAGAGACTGTGCTCACCCGGGAATGAAGGCGGGAATGAAAAACGGTGTGGTCGAAAACACTCCCAGCCCGTTACCGGGACATGGTGGCGCTTCCACCAGGCATGAGGGGAGACTGGCTGCAGATCGTCCCGGCGCGAGCCACGCGTCGCCGGCGTACAAGGAGGCATCCGTGCCGCATGTCCTGGTCCTCAACGCGTCGTACGAGCCACTGGGCGTCGTACCGCTCCGCCGCGCGCTCGTACTGGTCCTCGAGAACAAGGCCGTCTGCCTCGAGGAATCCGGCGCCTTGATGCATAGTGCAACCGTTACTGTCCCCGCACCCAGCGTGGTCCGGCTGAAGAGGTTCGTACGGGTCCCTTACCGGGGGCCTGTTCCGCTGACCCGTCGGGCGCTGTTCGCCCGCGACGGCGGCCGGTGCATGTACTGCGGTGGCGTCGCAACCAGCGTCGACCACGTCATCCCGCGCTCCCGCGGAGGGCAGCACGTCTGGGACAACGTGGTGGCGTCCTGCCGCCGCTGCAACCACGTCAAGGCCGACCGCCATCTCTTCGAGATCGGCTGGCGGCTGCGCCACAAACCCGCCCCGCCCACCGGCCTGGCCTGGCGCATCATCGGGACCGGGCATAGGGATCCGCGCTGGCTGCCCTACCTGCAGCCGTACGGCGCGGACGACGCGATGGCCCGGATCGACGGCATTTCCGCCTGACGATCCGGGCCTTCGTCTTGCCTCTTGCCTCGTGCTTCGTGCTTTGTGCCTCTTGCCCCGTGCCTCTTGCCCCATACCGCTTTCCTCCGGCTCTCCGGGAGGCCCCTCGCGCCTCCCGGAGAGCCGAGTAGTCATGGCGGCCCTGTGCCCGTTCTCACACGTAGCGCAGCTCCGTCGGGTGGATCGAGCGCCGCAGTAGGGGAAGCGAAGTCGTCGCGGCGAGCAGACAGGCGGCGTACACGGCCACCGGCACGAACAGCGGCACCAGTATCGGGATCGTCGCGGCGTCCACCAGCAGCCCGTACGCGATGTACACCACCGTGCCGCCGATGCCCGCGAGCAGCATCGCCGGGGCAAGCGGCAGCGCCGTCTCGAGCAGCAGCGCCCGGCCGAGCACCTGCTGCGGTACTCCGGCTGCGGCCTGCGCGGCGAGGCCCCGGCGCCGGGTGGCGAGCGACTCGGCGGTACCGACGGCGAGGCCGGCCAGGCTGATCACCAGCGCGACCAGGACGGCGGCGCCCGCGACGTTGACACCGGTGGTGTAGAAGGCCATGTCCTCGGGGCTGTAGGGGAGGCCCACCTGCGGGTGGTGCACGGCGTCGAGGAACATCTCCCGTACGCCCGTGAAGCCCACTCCCACGACGGCCACCAGGAGCACGGCGGCGTGGGTGCGCGCGGCGGCCCAGGGGTCGCTCTGGAGGCGTTCGGCCGCGATCAGCACCGCCGGGTTCCCGGTCCGGGCGGCGAGCCGCCGGCCGGTGATCCGGGCCGTGGCCCCGGCGAGCGCCACGGCGCCCGCGCCGGTCAGCGCGATCGCGGCGAACACCTCCAGGGGGAACGTGGTGGCCCCCGGACCGGTGTTCTGCATGACGATCAGCAGTGCGGCCAGGCCCACCAGTCCCGCCAGCACCACCAGGGCGAGGGTGGTGACCCGGCCGTGGCCCGGCCGCACCCGGCGCACCCAGCCGAGCGGCGAGGCCACCACCCGGCGAAGCGCGACCACACTCACCAGCGCGGCGAGGAGCGGCACAGCGAGCGCCACCAGGGCGAAGCCGCCCCAGACCAGGAGCGGCGGCCGCTGCCACACGCTCAGCAGGAGCGCAGCGGACAACACCAGGGCGACTGCCGACCCCAGCAGACAGGCGAGGCCCGCCTCCAGGGCCGCGATGCGCCGCACCTGCTTCGGCATCGCGCCGGCGAGGCGCAAGCCGGCCAGCCGCCGGTCCCGGTGCACGGCGCCGATCCGGGCGCACTGCCCGAAAAAGCCGAGCACCGGCACCCACAGGAGCAGCAGGGTGACGACCACCCCGGCGCGCTGCGCCGGCTGGTTCAGGAGGCCGTGAAGGAGCGGAATGGACACCTGCCCACGCACCGAGGCGACCGCCACCGCCGCGACCGCGAAGCCGGTGGCGAGCGCAGCCCCCACCGCCGTCAACGCCACCCGCCACCACTCCCGCCGGTCGGACCCCCGTGTCAGCAGCCAGGCCAGCCGGAGGTCCCTCATCACTGAGCCACCTCCATTGCCGCGGCGTCCTCGAAGACGACCCCGTCCCTCAGCGACACCGCACGGTCCGCGTACGCCGCCACCTGGGCGTCGTGCGTGATGAGCAGCACGGCCGTGCCGGACTCGCGGGCCGTGTGCACCAGCGCCGTCATCATCTGCTCGCTCGCGAGGGAGTCGAGGGCGCCGGTCGGCTCGTCGGCGAAGACGACCTTCGGGCCGGTCACCAACGCCCGAGCCATCGAAACCCGTTGGGACTGGCCACCGCTCATCTCACCGGGCCGCAGCGTCTCCTGGCCCCGAACGCCGAACCGCTCCAGCCACTCGCCCGCACGCTCGTGGGCCCTGCCCCGCCGCATTCCCGCGAGCAGCAGCGGCAGCGCCACGTTGTCGACTGCCGTCAGCTCGGGGATCAGTTGCCCGAACTGGAACACCACCCCGAACTCCGTACGCCGCAGCTCGCTCAGCCGCTTCTCACGAAGCTGGTCGAGGCGCTGCTCGGCGTAGACCACCGAGCCCTCGTCGGGTCGGACGATCCCGGCCAGGCAGTGCAGCAGCGTGGACTTTCCGCTGCCACTGGCGCCGGTGACGGCGAGGATCTCGCCCGCGCTCAGCTCGAGCGAGGCGCCTCGCAGCGCCTTCGTTCTGCCGTGCGACTTGGCGAGGCCATGGGCCGCCAGGAGCGGCACTCGGTTGCTCATGTTGCGTCGACCTCCGCGGTCAGAGTGGTGAGCCGGGCAGCGGTGATGGTCATCCAGCGCAGATCGGCGTCGAGATGGGTCAGGGCGTAGTCCGCCGAGAGGACGGTCGTGAGATCGGCGCTCTTGGCGGTCTTGACCGCGGTGAGCTCTCGCATTCGGTCCATGTGCGCGGCGCGTTGGGCGCGCAGATAGACGGCCGGGTCCGCCTGGGTGAGGATCGCGCACACGACCTTGGCGAAGATCTCGTTCGCCACGAAGGGCGCGGGCGGAGTGATCTCGCCGGTCCACCGGGCGAGTTCACGCGTGCCGTCGTCGGTCGGCCGGTACAGCGTCCGCTCCGGGCCGCCGTCGGAGTCGGTCCCGTCGACCTCGGCGAGACCGTCGCGCACCAGGCGTTGCAGGGTCGTGTAGACCTGCCCGTAGGCCAGCGGCCGGGCCTGTGGAAAGCGTTCGTCGTGCCGTCGCTTGAGGTCGTAGCCATGGCTCGGCCCTCCGGCGAGCAGCCCCAGCAGGATGTGGCGGGTGCTCATGGCGCTTATTATGCACTCGATATATGTAGCAAGTGAATAGTGGTCTAAAAAATGAGAGGGACTGGAGGGCTGGGACCCGCTCGTTCCGCGACGGGTACCCGCTCGTTCGGCGACCGCGTACGCCTCCACCGACCCCAGCGGATACCCGTACAGCGTCGCTTCCTTGACCCCCTGCACGCGGATGCAGCGCCGCTGTGCGAACGCGTAGTGTCGCTCTGTGGATACGCTTGGTCACTGCCTTGTTCGGGTGAGAGTGTGAGCAGGGACATGATGTCCGCTCGATTACGTCTGTGGCCGCGCCGGCTGGGTAGGCGCTGCCCCGACCCTCAGTACGACGACTTCCCCCAAGGAGATCACCGTGGCGGCACAGCTTCTGCTCTCGGCCCCTTCGAAACGCCCGGCGGAGCAGCCCGCCGACCTCGACCTGCACCTCTGTGTCTTCACCGCCGAGGGCGCGTGCGCCGATGCGCCGCTGACGAGCGAACCCCCGCTGCCCGACGCCGAACCCCTCACCAGCGAACCCCCGATCGCCGACGCCGCCCCACTGACGAGCGAGCCCACCTCCACGGGCGCCGCCGTGGGCCAGGACTACCCGGGGATCTGATCTCGCTCGGAGCGCGCCGTGACGCCGGCGAGGCGGAGCTGCGGGAGCGGCTGCCGCCGACGGTGGTGTGCTGGAGCTGGGGCGGACGCGGCGGTGAAACCGCGAGCGCCCACCACGCGCCCGCGCCGAACGAACCCGCGGCGCCCGTCCTCGCGGCGCCCGCATGCTCGTGCAGCTCTACCGTTGGGGGCCTGGGCGACCTCGGTACCTCGGGTACCTCGAGGACCTCTCCGAGCCGACGGCCTGGGCGGGCCGGGCGCTCGGTGCTGGATTCGTGCAGGTCAACCCACTGCCCGCGGCCTACCCGGCGCGCCCACCCCCTTCCCCGTACCGGCCCTACCTCCCCCCTCCCCGTCTGCACGCCCTGCTCGGCGTGGTACGCGGGCGGGCCGCCGGGGGCTCGGCACCCCGTACGGCACCCCCGGGCGCGCGACCGGATCAGGGGTTCGCTACGTTTGCATCGTGGACAAGAAGAACGCCCTGCGCGCCGGCGCCCTGGCCGCCGGTACGACGCTGATGATGCTGCTCATGTCGTCCCCCGCGGCCGCGCTGATCCCCGACAACGGCGACGACCCCGGCCCGGGCCTGAGCGTCGCGGAGACGCTGGGCCTCTATGTCGTGGCGCCGCTCGCGCTGTTCGCGGTCATCGCCGGCCTGGTCATGGTCTTGGACAAGTCGACGGACCGGCAGCCGAAGACCAAGCGGGGCTGACGCCAGCGGGGCTGACGCCAGGGCCCAGGGCTCCAGCGCTCCAGCGCTTCAGGGGTTTCTTTCCGAGGGCGCCGTCCTTGTGTCCGTACGCGGGTTCCGCGGTACGTGGACGAGGACGGCGCCCTCGGCGTGTTCTCAGCGAGGGCGCCCTCTCCGTACTTTCAGCCCATGGGCGTGCCGGGATGCGGGACGGTCAGCCGGCGCCGGATGGCCGGCGCCGGCCAGGCCACGATCTCCTCGCGGCCAGATCGACGGCCAGGCGGCAACCGCGGGACGTTCCTACTCCTACTCCTGCCCCCTCCTACTCCTGCGCCGCCGCGTCCGCCGCCTGTGCCTTCAGCGCGCGCTCGACACCGGAACGGGACTCTGAGACGAGCCGGCGCAGCGCCGCGTTCGGCTCGGCCAAGGCCAGCCAGGCGTCCGTCTTCTCCAGGGTGTCCTGGGACACCTGCACGGACGGGTAGAGGCCGACCGCGATCTGCTGGGCCATCTCGTGCGAGCGGGACTCCCAGACGTCCTTGACCGCGGCGAAGTACTTCTCCGTGTACGGGGCCAGCAGTTCGCGCTGGTCGGTCTGGACGAAGCCGCCGATCACCGCTTCCTGTACGGCGTTCGGGAGCTTGTCGGACTCGACGACCGAGGCCCAGGCCTGCGCCTTCGCCTCCTCGGTCGGGCGGGCGGCCCGGGCGGTCGCCGCGTGGCGCTTGCCGGCGGCCGTCCTGTCCCGCTCGTACTCGCCCGCGATCTCCGCCTCGTCGAACCGGCCCACCGCCGCGAGCCGCTGTACGAACGTCCACCGGAGCTCGGTGTCGACGGCCAGCCCCTCGATGGTCTCCCGGCCGTCGAGCAGGCTCTCCAGGAGGTCCAGCTGGTCCGGTGTACGGGCGGTCGCGGCGAAGGCGCGCGCCCAGGCCAGCTGGTGGTCGCTGCCCGGCGCGGCCGAGCTCAGGTGTGCGAGGGTGGCCTCGGTCCAGCGGGTCAGGCCGGTCTCGCGCCAGGCCGGGTCCGCGTACAGCTCGAGGGCCAGCTTCGCCTGGCGGTGCAGCGACTGTACGACGCCGATGTCCGACTCCTTGCCGATGCCGGACAGCACGAGGGACAGGTAGTCGCGGGTGGCGAGCTCCGCGTCGCGCGTCATGTCCCAGGCCGAGGCCCAGCACAGGGCACGGGGGAGGGACGCCTCGAAGTCGCCCAGGTGCCGCGTCACGAAGGCCAGCGACCGCTCGTCGAGGCGGACCTTCGCGTAGGAGAGGTCGTCGTCGTTGAGGAGCACGACCGCCGGGCGGCGCTTGCCCACCAGCCCGGGTACGGCGGTCAGTTCGCCGTCGACGTCCAGTTCGATGCGCTGGTCCCGCAGGAGCTTGCCGCTGTCATCGTCCAGGTCGTAGAGGCCGATGGCGATGCGGTGCGGGCGCAGCGTCCCACGCGGCGGAGCCGCGTCATCGGATGCGGCCCCCTTCGCGCCGGCGGGGAGGGCCGGGGCCTCCTGGCGGACCGCGAACGACGTCATGACGCCGTTCGGGTCCGTCTCGATTTCCGGGCGGAGAATGTTGATGCCGGCGGTCTGGAGCCATTTCTCCGACCAGTTCCCCAGGTCACGCCCGCTGGTCTCCTCCAGCGCGCCAAGGAGGTCGGACAGGCGCGTGTTCCCGTACGCGTGCGTCTTGAAGTACGCCTGGACGCCCTGGAAGAACTCGTCCATGCCGACGTACGCGACGAGCTGCTTGAGTACGCTCGCGCCCTTCGCGTAGGTGATGCCGTCGAAGTTGACGAGGACGTCGTCGAGATCGCGGATCTCGGCCATGATCGGGTGGGTCGAGGGAAGCTGGTCCTGGCGGTACGCCCAGGTCTTCATCTGGTTCGCGAAGGTGGTCCACGCGTGCGGCCACCGCGACTCGGGGGAGTACGCCTGGCAGGCGATGGAGGTGTAGGTGGCGAACGACTCGTTCAGCCACAGGTCGTTCCACCACTCCATGGTCACGAGATCGCCGAACCACATGTGGGCCAGCTCGTGCAGGATGGTCTCGGCGCGCGTCTCGTACGCGGCGTCCGTCACCTTCGACCGGAAGACGTACTGGTCGCGAATGGTGACCGCGCCCGCGTTCTCCATCGCGCCCGCGTTGAACTCCGGCACGAAGAGCTGGTCGTACTTCTTGAACGGGTACGCGTAGTCGAACTTCTCCTGGAACCACTCGAAGCCCTGCCGCGTGACCTCGAAGATCGCGTCCGAGTCGAGGAACTCGGCGAGGGAGGGGCGGCAGTAGATGCCGAGCGGGACGGACTGCCCGTTCTTCTCGTACATGCTGTGGACGCAGTGGTACGGCCCGACGACGAGCGCGGTGATGTACGTGGAGATCCGAGGCGTCGGCTCGAAGACCCAGATACCGTCCTTGGGTCCGGGCGTCGGCGAGTTGGAAATGACCGTCCAGCCGGTGGGCGCCTTCACGGTGAACTGGAAGGTGGCCTTCAGGTCGGGCTGCTCGAAGGACGCGAACACGCGGCGGGCGTCCGGCACCTCGAACTGCGTGTAGAGGTACGCCTGTTGGTCGACGGGGTCGACGAACCGGTGCAGCCCCTCACCGGTGTTGGTGTACGCGCAGTCGGCCACGACCCGCAGGACATTGCGCCCCTCCAGGATGCCCGGGAGCGTGATCCGCGAGTCCTTGAAGACCTCGGCGGGGTCGAGCTGGTCGCCGTTGAGGGTGACCTCGTGGACGGTCGGGGCCACCAGATCGATGAAGGACTCGGCGCCGTTCTCGGCCGAGTCGAACCGCACCGTGGTCACGGACCGGTAGGTTCCGCCCTCCTGCGCGCCGGAGAGGTCGAGATCGATCTCGTACGAGTCAACGCTGAGCAGCTTCGCCCGCTGCTGAGCCTCTTCGCGGGTCAGGTTTGTGCCAGGCACGCGGTCATCTCCTCGTTATGTGTCGGTTGTGTCATCCTTCCACGGGAGCTTCCCGCGATGCGATGTCCGTTTCCCGCCGGTGACCGAACCCCCGCGGGCCCCCCGTGTGTGCATGTACATGACGTATACGCATCGCCCCATCACAAGGGGGCGGTCACCGTACGGTGACCGCCCCCTGCGCGTACGGGAAGGCGTCAGCCCTTGAGTTCCGCAGCCACCAGCTCCGCGATCTGGACCGCGTTCAGGGCCGCGCCCTTGCGGAGGTTGTCGTTGGAGATGAACAGGGCCAGGCCGTTCTCCACGGTCTCGTCCGCGCGGATGCGGCCGACGTAGGACGGGTCCTGGCCGGCGGCCTGGAGGGGGGTCGGGATGTCCGACAGGGCGACGCCCGGAGCGCCCGCCAGGAGCTGCTTCGCGCGCTCCACCGGCAGCGCACGCGCGAAGCGGGCGTTGACCTGGAGGGAGTGGCCGGAGAAGACGGGGACGCGGACGCAGGTGCCGGAGACCTTCAGCTCCGGGATCTCCAGGATCTTGCGGGACTCGTTGCGGAGCTTCTGCTCCTCGTCCGTCTCGCCCAGGCCGTCGTCGACGATGGAGCCGGCGAGGGGGAGGACGTTGAAGGCGATGGGGCGCTTGTAGACCCCCGGCTCGGGGAAGTCGACCGCCGCACCGTCGTGGGTCAGCTTGTCCGCGTCGGCGATGACCTTCTGCGCCTGGCCGTGCAGCTCGGCCACGCCGGCCAGACCCGAGCCGGACACCGCCTGGTACGTCGCGACGACCAGCGCCCGAAGACCCGCCTCTGCGTGCAGCGGCTTCAGTACCGGCATCGCGGCCATCGTCGTGCAGTTCGGGTTCGCGATGATCCCCTTGGGGCGGTCCGCGATCGCGTGCGGGTTCACCTCGGACACCACCAGGGGTACGTCCGGGTCCCGGCGCCAGGCCGAGGAGTTGTCGATCACGACCGGGCCCTGCGAGGCGACCTTCTCTGCCAGCGCCCTGGAGGTCGCGCCTCCCGCGGAGAAGAGCACGATGTCCAGACCGGAGTAGTCGGCTGTGGCGGCGTCCTCCACCGTCACACCGTCGAGGACCGTGCCGGCCGAGCGGGCCGAGGCGAACAGGCGCAGCTCGGCGACCGGGAAGTTCCGCTCGGCGAGGATCCTGCGCATGACCGTGCCGACCTGACCGGTGGCTCCGACGATTCCGACCTTCACGGCGACTCCTCTTACCTGGGCATGACTGGGCGGCGCTTACATCAGGCGCTTACATCATGCGTCTGTCCCCGGTCCGGCTGTCCAATCCGTCGCCGTGTTGCCCGAGGAGTGGGACGGTGCGCCCCGCCGGATGTGACGTACGTCTCGGTCGGACGTCTCGGTCCGAACCGGCGTCCTGGAGAATCCGCACCGGCGTCCCGGAGAAGACGCGGCGAGCGGGCCCTCACTCGCCGGCGCCCGCGGCGTCACACGCCTGCCCCCGCAGCGTGCGGGCGAGGTCGTCCCTCGCTTCCAGGACGAGCCGGCGCAGGGCCGGTGCCGCGGTCTTGTGCGAGGCCAGCCACGCGTCCGTCGCGTCCAGGGTCTGCTGCGAGTCCTGGAGGAACGGGAACAGTCCCTTGACCACGTCCATGGCGATCTGGATGGACCGCTCGTCCCATACGCGCTCGATCGCCTCGAAGTACTTGGCGGTGTACGGAGCGCCGAGCTCCCGCTGAGACGGCTGTGCGAAGCCCGCGATCGTCGCCTCGACCAGTGCGTTGGACAGCGTGTCCGACTCGACGACGGCCGCCCACGCCTGGTCCTTGACCGCGGCGGAGGGCCGGGCGGCGAGGCAGCGGACCTGGTGGCGCTTGCCCGACGCCGTGTCGTCGCGCGCCAGCTCGGCGTCGAGCACGGCCTCGTCGGCGGCGCCGTGCGCGGCGAGCGGCTCGAGGAACGCCCAGCGCAACTCCTGGTCCACCTCCAGCCCGTCGATCTCGGCCGTGCCGTCCAGCAGGCCCCGCAGCAGCTGCAGATCGCCCTCGTTCGAAGCGACCGCTGCGACGAACCGCGCCCACGTCAGCTGGTGCTGACTGCCGGGCTCGGCCAGCCGCAGCTCCCGCAGGGCGCCGTCGGCGAGCAGCGGTCCGCCTGTGTCCCGCCACTCGGGCGCCGCGTAGCGCGTGAGCGCGGAGTTCGCCCATGCCTGCAGCATCAGGAGTACACCGATGTCGGTCTCGCGGCCCGCGAAGCGCAGGACGAGATCGATGAAGTCACGGGCCGGCATCAGGGCGTCACGGGTCAGGTTCCACAGCGCCGACCAGCACAGCGCACGGGCGAGCGGGTCGGTGATGTCCCCGAGCCGCTCCCGCAGCGTAGCCAGCGAGCCCGCGTCGAAACGGATCTTGCAGTACGTCAGGTCGTCGTCGTTGACCAGCACCAGCTCGGGGGCGTCGGCACCGGCCAGCTCGGCCACCACCGTGCGCGGGCCGTCGACGTCCACCTCGGCGAGCGCGAACCGCTCCAGGGGGCCATCCGTGCCGGCTCGCCGGTAGAGGCCCACCGCCACCCGGTGCGGCCGCAGCTCGGGGTGTGACTCGGCGGCCTCCTGGAGGACCGCGAGCTCGGCGATCCGCCCGTCGGAGCCCAACACCACTTGTGGGGTAAGTGAGTTGACGCCGGCCGTCTGCAGCCAGGCCCGCGACCACGCCGCCATGTCGCGCCCGCTCGTCTCCTCCAGTACGGAGAGGAGGTCTTGGAGGCGCGTGTTGCCGTAGGCGTGCCGCTTGAAGTAGCGGCGGGCGCCCTCCAGGAAGGCGTCCCGTCCGACGTAGGCCACCAGCTGCTTGAGAACAGAGGCGCCCTTGGCGTACGTGATCCCGTCGAAGTTCAGCTTGGCGTCCTCCAGGTCACGGATGTCGGCCGTGATCGGGTGCGTGGAGGGCAGTTGGTCCGCGCGGTACGCCCATGCCTTGCGGTTGTTGGCGAAAGTGATCCAGGCGTTGGTGAAGCGCGTCGCCTCGGCCGCCGAGAAGGTTCCCATGAAGTCGGCGAAGGACTCCTTGAGCCACAGGTCGTCCCACCACTCCATGGTGACGAGGTCACCGAACCACATGTGCGCCATCTCGTGGAGGATGACGTTGGCCCGGCGCTCGTACGACGCCTGTGTCACCTTGCCGCGGAAGATGAACTCCTCGCGGAAGGTCACACAGCCCGGGTTCTCCATCGCGCCGAGGTTGTACTCCGGCACGAAGGCCTGGTCGTACTTCCCGAACGGGTACGGGTAGTCGAAGTGGTCGTGGAAGAAGTCCAGCCCCTGCTTGGTCACCAGGAACACGTCGTCGGCGTCGAAGTGCCGGGCCAGGCCCTTGCGGCACAGGGCGCCGAGGGGGATCTCCAGCGTCGTACCGTCCTCGAAGGTGCGGGAGTAGCGGTCCGTCACGTAGTGGTACGGGCCCGCGACGAACGCCGTGATGTACGTCGGGATGGGTTTGGTCTCGGCGAACCGCCATACCCCGTCGTGCTGTTCACCGACGCCGTTGCTCCACACCACCCAGCCCTCGGGGGCGCGGACCTCGAACCGGAAGGGCGCCTTGAGGTCCGGCTGCTCGAAGCCCGCGAAAACGCGGCGGGAGTCGGCCGGCTCGTACTGCGTGTAGAGGTAGACCTCGCCGTCCTCGGGGTCCACGAAGCGGTGCATGCCCTCGCCGGTGCGGCTGTAGGCGCACTGGGCGTCGACCATGAGTTCGTTGTCGTCGCCGAGGTCCTCCAGGAGGATGCGGGAGCCGTCGAAGACGGCGCCCGGGTCCAGGTCCTTGCCGTTCAGGGAGACGGCGGTGACGCTCGGCGCGATCAGGTCCGCGAAGCTGGTGGCGCCCGGCTCGGCGCAGCGGAAGCGGATGGTCGTCACCGACCGGAACGTCGGCGGCTCGGTGTCCGTGCCGCCCAGGGCGGAGCGCAGGTCGAGGGACACCTCGTACCCGTCGACGGACAGCAGGGCGGCCCGCTCGCGGGCCTCGTCGCGGGACAGATTCTCACCGGGCACGGGCGGCACTCCCTCGTGGCTGCATGCTGGTTGATGACTGGTACGGGGCTGGTTGTGTGGCTGGCTGGGCGACTCCTTCGACCAGCACCGATCCTGCCATGTGCCACTGACACCTGACACCTGGGAATGGACCGCGTGACCGACGGTGTTGGCGCTGATAGACAGCACCCGAGTCCCTCACCGCGCTCAGCGCCCGTACCGCCGTCACGTAGGAGAGCCATGTCCGAGCAGACCTGCGGCAAGACCCCCGTCGACTTCTGGTTCGACCCGCTGTGTCCTTGGGCGTGGATCACCTCGCGCTGGGTCCTGGAGGTGGAGAAGGTCCGCGACATCGAGGTCCGCTGGCACATCATGAGCCTCGCCGTGCTGAACGAGCCGAAGCTGGACGAGCTGCCCGAGGGGTACCGTGAGCTGCTGTCCACCAAGGCCTGGGCTCCGGTCCGCGTGGTGACCGCCGCCTGGCAGAAGCACGGCGCCGAGGTCCTCGGCCCGCTCTACACGGCGATGGGCATCCGCTTCCACAACCAGGGCGAGGGCCCGACCCGCGAGGCGATAGCGGCCGCCCTCGACGAAGCCGGCCTCCCGGCGGACCTGATCGAGTACGTGGACCAGGAGGACTTCGAGTACGACGCCGAACTGCGCGCCTCCCACAAGGAAGGCATCGACAAGGTCGGTCAGGACGTCGGCACCCCGGTCATCGCCGTCCCCGGCTCCGACGGCGAACAGCTCGCCTTCTTCGGCCCGGTCGTCACCCCGGCCCCCAAGGGTGAGGAGGCCGCCAGGCTCTGGGACGGCACACTGATGGTCGCCTCGATCCCGGGCTTCTACGAGATCAAGCGCACGCGGACGGGCGGCCCGGACTTCAGCAACCTGTGAGCTCCCGCGTCGGCTGCCGCCCCGCCCCGTCTCGACCCGCCGGCGCCGCCCGCCCTGCCTGCCCGCGAGGCGCCCAGCGGGCGCGTGGCGCGTCGCGCGCAGGAGCACGCGCACGCCGTGAGCGAATGGTACCGGGCCTTATCTTGCGTTTGGGCTATCTGGCGGGCAACAGAGATGGCGGAGCGATCAGCCGTGCCCGTTCATAGAGTTCCCTCGCTGTTGGGTTAGCCAGGTGGGGACGAATCAGCTTAAACATGTTCTGCACTCGCTGATCTGCACGCCCGGATTGGACAAGTGGGTAATCATCGAGTGCGAGATTCCACGTTGCGCATGCGGCTTCCAAATGCCCAATGGAAAGTTGGCGCTCCGCAAGGATGGTGCGATGGTGGACGCGCGTACGGCGGTAAACGTTGTACCGCAACTTATCGGCCTGCTGCATTGCCTCAACGGCGCCCGTAACGTCGCCCAGTTCGTACCGCACTTGACTCGTATGGTAATTCAAGGCGGCAGGGTCGTACGAACCAAAGATCTTTGCTCGGGATTCTGCCTTGTCCATTGCACCTTCGGCTTCCCGAAGGTGCATAAGAGCCTTATTGCGTTCACCGATTTGAGCGGCAGCGTGCGCCTGTTGGCCAGCAAGGAAAGCGCGCATACGGGGGCCCGCATTCGGGGAGGCGGCAGCGGCAGCATCGGCTAGGCGCATTGCCTCTCGTCCATGCCCTAGGTCTACGGCTTGAACGCTCATTCCTCGCAGCGTTGTGCAGTACGTCAGATGGTCCTCTGACGCTCCGGCCAGCTCCAACGCTTTCAGATAGTATTGCTGGGCCATCCCTTGAACGCCCTCATCCACGGCCATATAACCGGTGAGATAGCAGAGATCAGAAGCCGCCGCCATCATCGCCTTGCGAACGTGGTCGGGAGCGTCCGCCCGAAGATAGGGGGCCACTGTATTCACGAGGAATGCGGCGGCCATGGGGCGCGCATGTCGTCCGCCGAATTGGTCGTCAAGGTCGGATACTCGTTCGGTCATGGCAATGACCATGTCCACCTCGGCCATTCCCACCCGCTGTGTCTGGCCTTTCTGAACGGCTTCCATACGACCAATGACGTCCGGCCAATTAGGCACGGTGAGGGCAACGGAGAAAAGACCTGCGCCTAGCACGCTACGGCGGGACGGGTCCATATCGTGTCTCCCAAGATCCATGAGCCCTTCCACCGTACTCGGATGGGCTTTCGGCTGATACTGGGGTGTAGGAAATCCAGCTTGGGCGTGCGTGATAGGGCGATGCAGTCGGCGGGACAAGGCTTCCACGACCAACGGCCGCACAGCCTCTTTCGGCATGTGCCCCTTGAGCCATTGATGAACAGACGGTTCCCGGTAGTTGAGTGGCGTTCCGCGTTCCGTGCCTACACGGTTCACGTCCTGGGCGAACTGGCGCAGCGTCCACCCGGTCTCGCGGTACAGCCGCTCAAGATCGGTGTTCGGTTCCTGCGTGCTCACTGGGCCTTCAACTCCTCGTGCTGGCGTGGCACTTAAAGCTCTTAAATCCTGCTGCCGCTTCAACGGTACCGCCGTGTGTAGCGGTGAGGTTGCTTAGAGCAGCAAGGACCCCCGCACCGCTGGAACGGCCGGGGGCATGGCCAACGCTGCAGAGGAGCGCCGACATGCCACAACTACCACGAACCCTCGAACGGGTGAGAGAGGCCCTGTTAGGGCGACGCACCCCCGGCAAGCACCGGCGCGCCGTAGCGCCCTCAGCGCCGCGCCTGGTACCCGCCGTGCCGTCGCCAGACGTGTGGGGGGCGCGGCTGGGCGCAGCGCGCAGGCGACGGCACGCGCCGCTCACAGTCTGGGACACGGGCCTCACGGTCCGGCCGTACGTACTCGTCTCGCTGGGCGAGGAGTGGCGGACGGGGGCGAGGCAGTGATCGCCCACGAACGCGCCCAACAGGGCGCCGAGAGCATCGACGTGGGAACCCGACACCCCGCGTTTCAGGCGCTGTTGAAGCACGCTACGGCGTGCGCCCACTGTGCGGTGGGCGTCCGGTGCGTGACGCGCGACGTCCTGGTCAAGACGCTGTGCGAGGCGTCTGGAAAGGGGGCGTGATCACGTGGGCATGACTCTCGCCGTTTACAAGATCAATCCGGAGACGGGCGCGCGCACTCAGGTCCGGCGACGCAGGACCGTGAAGCCTGCGGGCCAGCCCGACGTCGGCAGCCAGTACCCGCCTTGCACCTGCCCGCGCTGCACCGGCACGGCAGCCAAAACCGCCGAAGGGGACGCAATGACGCGCTCGATCATCAAAGCGGCTAAGTGGACGCTGGGGCCGGAAACCGCCGAGGGGGCGCCGGAAGGTATGTACTCCGCTGAGTGCATCACCTGCGGGGCGCAGGCACAGCCAACTGACAATGAGCGTCTGCCAGTTGAGGTCTGGACGATCAAGCACACGGGCCTCAATCCGACGCATCGTCAGTTCAAGGCCATGGCGCAAACCTTCTGGCGCGTGACTCCGGCCGAGGGCAACCCCTTCCGCGAGCTCGACGCACAGCGCGAGAGCGAGTCAGAGCAGGCCGAGAGCGACGCGCAGCACGCCTCGCGGCAGGAAGGAGCAGCGCGCATGCGTTGTCTCGGTACGTCCTTCGAACGCATCGCGTATGCGTACGGCTACG
>CBFGQM010000010.1:0-33282 GCA_965650905.1 uncultured Streptomyces sp.
CTGGACACGGCCCGCCGACAGACGCGGCATGACCTTCTTCCACAGGACCGGGGAGACCTCGTAGCCGTAGAGGCGGTCGAGGATTCGGCGGGTCTCCTGGGCGTCGACGAGCTTCTGGTTGAGCTCTCGCGGATTGGCCACGGCGGCCTGGATCGCGGCCTTGGTGATCTCGTGGAACACCATCCGCTTGACCGGGACCTTGGGCTTGAGCACCTCCTGGAGGTGCCAGGCGATGGCCTCGCCCTCGCGGTCCTCATCGGTGGCGAGGAAGAGCTCGTCGGAGTCGCGCAGGAGGTCCTTGAGCTTCTTGACCTGGGCCCTCTTGTCGGCGTTGACGACGTAGACGGGCTGGAAGTCGTGCTCGACGTCCACGCCGAGGCGGCGGACCTCGCCGGTGTACTTCTCGGGCACCTCCGCGGCACCGTTCGGGAGGTCGCGGATGTGCCCGACGCTCGCTTCGACGACGTAGCCAGGGCCGAGGTAGCCCTTGATCGTCTTCGCCTTGGCAGGCGACTCGACGATGACGAGTCGGCGGCCGCCGTGTGCGGTCTCGCTGGTCGGGGACAACTTCGCTCTTCTCTCCGGTCGACGTAGGGGGGTCTCGCCCCGGGCCTTGGTCCCGGGAGTCGGTCATGCGGACGCTGCGGAGTGTGACGGTACATCCCGCCCCCGTGTCAAACGGGAAAAGCCCGCAACGGCCACTCGAACGGTAACCCGACTCCCATCATTCCTGCCGCCCGGAGTGTCGACTGACCCTTCGGCCTATCCGGAGGGTTACCTCCCCCTTACGGAAACGGCCTGATCATGACCGTTCGACGCTCCTGTGTCCGGCCCGCGGGAGGCGACAACTCCGGCCCACCGGAGGCCACACTCAGCAGCACTGGAGGTCGACATTCCGGAGGCCGGAGGCTCGTGCTCCAGAGGCCGGAGGCCGGCGCTCCGCAGACCGGAGTCACATCAGGATCCAGGCTCCTCAGAGGGGTGTGAAACGCCACACCGCGAGGCTGGCGGGCCCGCCCTGTGGCCTCAGGGACCCAGGCCTCTTGTGCCAGGTCGTATCCCGGCGGGCCGGGCGCGCCCCAGACGCGCACCAGCACTCCAACACGCCCCGCGACGCTTTCGCGTCACCCAGCGGGCTCGAGGAACCCCTGCTCAACAAGCAGCCGAAGCTGCGCGGGGGTGCGGTCCCGGAGCGACACAGGGTCCTCACCGACCAGTTGCGCGATGGCATCCAGAATCCGTCCCGCGCTCAGTGTGCCGTCGCACACACCCGCGAAGCCCGCGCCGACCGTGTCCACCTTCGCGGCCCGCCGCATCCCGCGGTGCTGGCGCAGCACGACGTGCTCCGGATCCTCGGCGCCGGGCAGCCCGACCTGCTCCTGCACGATCTCGTCCGCGAGTTTGAAGTGCCCGGCGAGCAGGGCCGTGTCGTCGTGCGTGCGCAGATAGTCCCCGCGGTCGAAGTGCGCCGACACGGTCTCGCCGAGCGGCTGTTCGACGGGATGCGGCCACTCCTCCATGACGACCGAGGGCTGCGCGGCCCCCGACTTGCGCAAGGTGATCCACCCGAAGCCGACGCCCCTGACCTTGCGCACCTCGAACTCGTCGAGCCACGCGTCGTACCGCGCGCGGTACTCCATCGGTTCCGAGCGGTGGTCGCCCGCGTCCCGCAGCCACAGCTCGGCGTACTGCGTGACGTCCTGCACCTCTCGCTGCACGATCCACGCATCGCACTCGCGCGGCACCCATGACCGGAGCCTGTCCTGCCAGTCCTCCCCTTCCACATGCTGCCAATTGGCGAGAAACTGCGCGTACCCCCCGACGTTGAGCCGTTCCCCCGACTGCTGAACGAGCGTGCGGCACAGATCGTCCCCGCTCAGCCCTCCGTCTCGGTAGGTGAGCCGGGCCCCGGGAGAGATGACGAAGGGGGGATTCGAGACGATCAGGTCATACGTCTCGTCGGCCACCGGCTCGAAGAGTGAGCCCTCCCGCAGATCGGCCGCCGGGGCGCCGGACAGCGCGAGCGTGAGGGCGGCGATGTGCAGCGCGCGGGGGTTGAGGTCGGTGGCGGTGACCCGCGTGGCGTGCTGTGCGGCGTGCAGGGCCTGGATTCCGGAGCCGGTGCCGAGGTCGAGCGCGGACCCGACCGGCGTACGCACCGTGATGCCTGCCAGGGTCGTGGACGCGCCACCCACGCCGAGTACGACCCCTTCGTGACGGCTGGCGATGCCGCCGGCTCCGCCGACCGCGCAGCCCGGGTCCGAGACGATGAACCAGTCCTCGCCGCCGGGTCCACCGTACGGCCGGACGTCGACCGTCGCCGCGACCTCGTCCTTGCCGGTCCTGGTCAGCCATCCGCTCCCCAGACAGCCCTCCACCGGCAGTACGTCCGCCACGCGCGCGTGCGGCACGGGCTGCTGCAGCAGGAACAGCCGTACGAGCGTCTCCAGCGCCGTGTCGCCCCGGGTCGCCCGGAGCGACGGCACGGTCTCGCCGCGCGCCAGCGCCGCGTACGCGGGAGCGCCCAGCAGTTCGAGCAGGCCGTCGGCACTGAAAGAGGCGCCCAGGAGGGCGTCCCGCAGCCGCGCGGTGACGTCGGGACGGTCGGACGAGGGCAGCGGTGCCAGGCTGGGGTTACTCACGCACCCATTGTGTCCCCCTCCCACCGACAGGGCCGTGCACCGGTGGACACCCCTCACGTGCACCTGCGGCCACACATGCCGAAGACCCGGCACGCGCGCGTACCGGGTCCTGTTTCGGTTGACGAACGACCGGTCTCCCCGGCTCAGCCGTTGGTCACCGACGGCGAAGCGGCCGCGCTCTTGCAGCTTTCCTGTTGGGCCATCGCCTGGCCCACGTCGCCCTCCTCCAGCTTTTTGAGGGCGTCGTTGCCGCTCTGGCTCAGCGTGGTCAGCTGGGTGGCAATGCCCTTGAGCCCGTCGGCGAACGTCCCCTGGTCCTTCGTGGCGAGAGCGTCGACCTGCTTCTTGAGGTCGGCGTACGACGAGGAAATGCTGTTGAGCTCCTTGACGGCGTCCGCCTTCTTCTTCTCGCCGTCGTCGACGTCCGGCGCCCCGGCCTGGTTCACGGCGGAACCGATCGCCTTGTAGGCGTCGGACATGTCCTGGAAGGCCTGGGAGTCCGTCTTCTGGACGTCCGCCGGCGTGCTGTCGTCCGAGGTCTGCTGCTGGATCGCGGCATTGGCCGCCTCGATCTTCTTCGCCTGTGGCTGCACCGCGTCACAGACCTGCTTCGCCCAGGAGTTCAGCCTGTCGCTGCTGTCGTCGCCACATCCCGACAGCACCAGTACCAGTACCGAACCGCCGGACAGTGCGGCCGCGAGCTTCTTGTTCACCGGATTGGCCCCTTCCATGGCTCTCGGCCCCGGAACATACACGCCAAGCGGGCGACATTCGCGTGACGAACATCCGATCTGTCCATTATTATAGCCATTTGCACCAAGCGAGAGAAGACTCACCAACGCGGTGTGAACACAGACGGGTGGGCGGGCGGCACGCCAATGCGCGCCGCCCGCCCACCCGTTGAGCGAAACCTGACCAGTCGTAAGGCCAGGCCTGGAAGAACTCTTACGAAACCACCGCCGCATCCGCGGACTTGGCGACCCGCTCGGAGTTGCCTTCGTCACCCACGGCGATCCCGCGCCGCTTGGACACGTACACCGCGCCGACGATCACGGCGAGCGAGAGCACCGCGATGAGTACGCGCATGCCGACGCTCTTGTCCTCCCCGTACGAGAATTTGACGACCGCGGGCGCGATGAGCAGCGCCACCAGGTTCATCACCTTCAGCAGGGGGTTGATCGCGGGACCCGCGGTGTCCTTGAAGGGATCGCCGACCGTGTCGCCGATCACCGTCGCGGCGTGGGCCTCGCTGCCCTTGCCGCCGTGGTGGCCGTCCTCGACGAGCTTCTTCGCGTTGTCCCACGCGCCACCGGAGTTGGCTAGGAAGACGGCCATCAGCGTGCCGGTGCCGATCGCACCCGCGAGGAACGAGCCGAGCGCGCCGACCCCGAGCGTGAAACCGATCGCGATCGGCGTCAGTACGGCGAGCAGGCCGGGCGTGGCCAGTTCGCGCAGCGCGTCCTTGGTGCAGATGTCGACGACGCGCCCGTACTCGGGCTTCTCGGTGTAGTCCATGATCCCGGGGTGCTCGCGGAACTGCCGCCGCACCTCGTAGACCACGGCCCCGGCGGACCGCGACACCGCGTTGATCGCCAGTCCCGAGAAGAGGAAGACGACCGCGGCACCGGCGACGAGCCCGACCAGGTTGTTGGGCTGCGAGATGTCCATCAGCAGGTTCATCGGCGCGTTGTCGCCGGTGACCGTCTCGCCGACGTCCCGCGCCGCCGTGACAATCGCGTCGCGGTACGAGCCGAAGAGCGCCGAGGCCGCGAGGACGGCCGTGGCGATGGCGATCCCCTTCGTGATGGCCTTCGTGGTGTTGCCGACGGCGTCCAGGTCGGTGAGCACCTGCGCGCCCGCGCCCTTGACGTCGCCGGACATCTCGGCAATGCCCTGCGCGTTGTCGGAGACCGGGCCGAAGGTGTCCATGGCGACGATGACGCCGACCGTGGTGAGCAGACCGGTGCCGGCCAGCGCCACGGCGAAGAGCGCCAGCATGATCGATGTACCGCCGAGCAGGAACGCCCCGTACACGCCGAGGGCGATCAACAGGGCGGTGTAGACAGCCGATTCGAGCCCGACGGAGACACCCGCGAGCACGACGGTGGCCGGGCCCGTGAGCGACGTCTTGCCGATGTCCCGTACCGGACGGCGGGTGGTCTCGGTGAAGTAGCCGGTCAGCTGCTGGATCAGCGCGGCCAGCACGATACCGATCGCGACCGCGACGAGCGCGAGGACCCGTGGGTCACCGCCCTTGTCGAGGATGGCCGAGTCCGTGACCCCGTCCAGATCGGCGTACGACGACGGGAGGTACACGAAGACCGCGGCCGCGACCAGAGCGAGCGAGATCACCGCGGAGATGAAGAAGCCGCGGTTGATGGCGCTCATGCCGCTGCGGTCGGTCCGGCGCGGTGCCACCGCGAAGATGCCGATCATCGCCGTGATCACACCGATCGCGGGCACGAGCAGCGGGAAGGCGAGCCCAAAGTCGCCGAACGCCGCCTTGCCGAGGATCAGCGCGGCGACGAGCGTGACGGCGTACGACTCGAAGAGGTCGGCGGCCATGCCGGCGCAGTCGCCGACGTTGTCGCCCACGTTGTCGGCGATGGTCGCGGCGTTGCGCGGGTCGTCCTCGGGGATGTTCTGCTCGACCTTGCCGACCAGGTCGGCGCCGACGTCGGCGGCCTTGGTGAAGATGCCGCCGCCGACCCGCATGAACATGGCGATCAGCGCGGCACCGAGACCGAAGCCCTCCAGAACCTTCGGGGCGTCTGCCGCGTACACCAGCACCACACAGGAGGCGCCCAGCAGACCGAGCCCCACCGTGAACATGCCGACGACGCCGCCCGTACGGAAAGCGATCTTCATGGCTTTGTGCGAGACCTCGGTGAGATCCTTTTCGGGTTCACCCTCCGCCGGAGTCGCTTCCCGTGCCGCGGCGGCCATGCGGACATTGCTGCGTACGGCGAGCCACATGCCGATATAACCGGTGGTCGCCGAGAAAGCCGCGCCGATCAAGAAGAAGACCGATCGTCCGGCGCGCTGATTCCAGTCGTCCGCGGGCAACAGCATGAGCAGGAAGAACACCACGGCGGCGAATACCGCCAGGGTGCGCAACTGCCGTCCCAGATATGCTTTCGCACCTTCCTGGACCGCCGCCGCGATCTCCTTCATGCTGTCGGGGCCCTCGCCGGCCGCGAGTACCTGGCGTACCAGGACCCCCGCGACCACGAGCGCCGCAAGGGCGACAGCCGCGATGACGATCACGATGAGGCGGTTGTCATCGGTCAGAACCACGGCTGCGAGGGTTGTGGGTTGGTCAAACTGATGAGGGGTAGAAAGCCCCGCCATTCGTCCTCCTTGACGCTTGGGCTGAGCTCAAGATGTGGACGGATTGTAGGGATCAGGACCTGATCAAAGCAGTGTGCGGTAAGCACAATTCGCCTCCACATCCCCTTCAGTAAATGATCCATGAGCCACGGCACAACCCGAAAGCGGTAATGCCTCAAAGGCATTGACACCGGATCCATTATCGTGCGATTCGATCGTGAATCAATTCACGAAAGACTTTTACACGACTACTGTACGCGCGGGCACTGACATCCGGACATGCAAAGGGGCCCTGCTCAGCAGGGCCCCTTTGGGGACAAGAACAATGTGAAGTGACGCCGGTGTCAGGGGGATGAGTCAGGGGATAAGTGTGGCAGGCGGCATATTCGGCCAGCTCATCCTGATCAGTCCACCGTGCTCTCCGGCGGTGACCTCCACGTCGTCGACGAGGCCGCTGATGACCGCGAGGCCCATCTCGTCCTCCTCGCTCTCCGCGTCCGGATCATCGGCTCCGTAGGAACCCGGCACCTTCTCGCCGGGAGCCGTATGCGGCGCCTCGTCGCCGACCTCGATGGAGAACTGCTTCTCCTCCTCGATCAGCAGCACCCGCACCGGCGCCGAGATGCCGCTGCTCAGGTGCAGGCCGACTGCCCGCGTACAGGCCTCACCGACGGCGAGCCTGACCTCGTCGAGGACCGTCTCGTCCACTCCGGACCTGCGCGCCACCGCTGCCGCCACCAGTCGGGCGGTCCTGACGTGCTCGGGCAGCGCGCTGAAGCGGAGTTCAACGGTGGCCATGCATCCCCCTCGGGACTACGGGCGTGTCGGAGGGCCGGGCCGCGAGGCCCGGACCCCCTCGTTGATTTCTTCCGTCCCGGACACACGGTCCGGGACCGGCCTTCGGCCAAGGGCCGCTCAGTCGCGACCGAGGACCGCTCAGTCGGTGGCCGCTACCGCTTCCTCGACCGAGGTGTGGATGGGGAACACCTTGGTGAGGCCAGTGATGCGGAAGATCTTCAGAATGCGCTCCTGGTTGCACACCAGTCGCAGGGAGCCCTCATGGGCGCGCACCCGCTTGAGGCCGCCCACCAGCACGCCGAGCCCGGTGGAGTCGAGGAAATCCACGCCCTCCATGTCGACGACAAGATGAAAACTGCCGTCGTTCACCAGCTCGACCAGCTGCTCGCGCAGCTTGGGCGCGGTATATACATCGATTTCGCCACCGACCTCGACGACCGTACGATCGCCGACAGTACGTGTCGACAGGGACAGGTCCACGGATCCTCCAGCACCTTGCTATCGAGCGGTCGCCCCTCGGGACACTTCGGCAGAGCCCCGGGACGGTTCGCCAGCCGCGATGGCATTCAATCACTTACCGGCAGGCGTGCACGACGCCTTGGACCCATTGTCCGTCACGCCAGTGACACACTCGATGCCGATGGCCAAGAATCACCGATCCGATCGACCCTCGACGGACACTGCTTCCCGCCCCGCTCCGGGCACGATCCTGGACCGGCTCGCTTCGGGGCCGAGCCGGGCTTCGCGCATCACTCATACGGAGCACTTGCCCCCTCGAGAGGGCCGCCATGCCCTCTGGCCTGACCGGATCCGCTCGGAGGTCATCGCCGCGGTGCAGACCGCCGGTATCGAGCACCCCTGGGCCCACCAGGCACAAGCGGCCGAGCACGCGCTGGACGGCGAGTCGGTCGTCGTCGCCACGGGCACGGCCTCCGGCAAGTCGCTGGCGTATCTCGTACCGGTCCTGTCGCACGTCCTCGACGGCTCGGAAGCCCCCAACGGACGCGGTGCCACCGCCCTGTACCTGGCCCCGACCAAGGCCCTCGCGGCGGACCAGTGCCGAGCCGTGAAGGAACTTTCACATCCGCTCGGCAACGCGGTCCGTCCCGCGGTCTACGACGGCGACACGCCCGTCGAGGAGCGCGAGTGGGTGCGCCAGTACGCCAATTACGTGCTGACCAACCCTGACATGCTGCACCGGGGCATACTGCCCTCCCACCCCCGCTGGTCCTCCTTCCTGCGCGCTCTGCGCTACGTCGTCATCGACGAGTGCCACACCTATCGCGGCGTCTTCGGGTCTCATGTCGCCCAGGTGCTGCGCCGGCTGCGCCGCCTGTGCGCGCGCTACGGCGCATCGCCGGTCTTCCTGCTGGCCTCCGCGACCGCCGCCGAGCCCTCGGTGGCCGCTCGACGTCTGACCGGCCTCCCTGTCGTCGAGGTCGCGGACGACGCCTCACCACGCGGTGAACTGGTGTTCGCTCTCTGGGAGCCGCCGCTCACCGAACTCCACGGCGAGAAGGGCGCTCCCGTCCGTCGTACGGCGACAGCGGAGACCGCCGACCTCCTGACCGACCTGGTCCTGCAGGACGTACGGACCGTCGCCTTCGTACGCTCCCGCCGGGGTGCCGAGCTGATTTCGGTGATCGCCCAGGAAAGGCTGGCAGCAAGGACATCAGCTGACGCCGCGGGCGCCCGCTCTCTGGCCCGGCGCGTGGCCGCCTACCGGGGCGGCTACCTCCCAGAGGAACGCCGCGCCCTCGAACAGGCACTCCACTCCGGCGATCTCGTCGGCCTCGCCGCGACCACCGCCCTCGAACTCGGCATCGACGTCTCCGGGTTGGACGCCGTCATCATCGCGGGCTATCCGGGCACGAGGGCCTCGCTGTGGCAGCAGGCCGGCCGTGCGGGACGCTCGGGGCAGGGCGCACTGGCGGTCCTGGTGGCCCGCGACGACCCCCTGGACACGTTCCTCGTGCACCACCCAAAGGCCCTGTTCGACCAGCCGGTGGAGTCCACCGTCCTCGACCCCGACAACCCGTACGTCCTCGCGCCGCACCTGTGCGCCGCGGCCGCCGAGCTGCCCCTGACCGACGACGACCTGTCGCTCTTCGGCCCGGCTTGCACCGGTCTGCTGCCGCAGCTGGAGGCCGCGAAGCTACTGCGCCGTCGTACCAAGGCGTGGCACTGGACGCGCCGGGAGCGGGCCGTCGACCTCACGGACATCCGCGGCGGGGGCGGTAGCCCGGTGCAGGTCGTCGAGGCCGCTTCGGGGCGGCTGCTGGGCACGGTCGATGCCTCGGCCGCGCACACCAGCGTCCACGAGGGGGCGGTCCACCTCCACCAGGGCCTTACGTACCTGGTGAAGGAACTGGACCTCGAGGCCTCAGTGGCCCTGGTCGAGGAGGCCAACCCGCCGTATTCGACGGTCGCCCGTGACACCACGGCCGTCTCCGTCCTGGAGAAGGACATCGAAGTCCCTTGGGGCGAGGGCCGGTTGTGCTACGGCTCCGTCGAGGTCACCAACCAAGTCGTCTCCTTCCTGCGTCGTCGTGTCATCACCGGTGAAGTACTGGGCGAGACGAAACTCGACCTCCCTCCTCGTACGCTCCGCACGCGCGCCGTGTGGTGGACGGTCACCGGTGACCAGCTCGACGCCGCCCGCGTGAACCCCGAGATCCTGGGCGGCGCCCTACACGCCGCCGAGCACGCCTCGATCGGCATGCTGCCCCTTTTCGCCACCTGCGACCGCTGGGACATCGGCGGCGTCTCCATCCCGCTGCACCCGGACACCCTCCTTCCCACGGTCTTCGTGTACGACGGCCACCCGGGCGGAGCGGGCTTCGCGGAACGCGCCTTCCACACGGCCCGCGAGTGGCTCACCGCGACCCGCCAGGCCATCGCCTCCTGCGAGTGCGAGGCCGGCTGCCCCTCCTGCATCCAGTCCCCCAAGTGCGGCAACGGCAACGACCCACTGCACAAACGAGGAGCGGTGCGGCTGCTGACGGTGCTGCTGCGAGGGGCTCCGGAGGGGCCGGCGGAGCAGGGGGAGCTGGGGGATGCGCCGGTGGTGGGGAGCACCGGTGGCGAGGGGGCGCAGGGTTAGGGCGGCGCCCCTCGGCTTCGGAGGGCGCCGGGCGTTCCCACCGACGAACGGCCCCTGGGCTACCGCATCACCTCCTGTTCGGGTCGCCGTTTACGAGCTCGGGAGCTCCACCCGCGGAGCGGGACGGAGCCACTGGCCCCCGGCCCTCAAGGCCCGACTGGCGTTACGGACTTGGCAGGCCCGACCGGCGCCACCGGGCCCGCAGGCCCTGCTCGCGCTCTGACCTCGGCGGTGAATGGCCCTTGCCCCGCCGCGACCCTGACGTCCGAGACCTCGCCGTAGACGGCGCATTGCACGATCCGGGTGCCCTGGGCCCGGGCCACCCGGTCCGCCTGGGCGCACGCCACCGGACCACCCTCCATCCAGTGGTCCGCCGCCGCGAGCGCCGCCAAGTCGGCCGCCCCGACCGCGCGATGGCGGGCCACCACCGCTTGGCTCATCGCGAGGACGATGCCGAAGATGACGCACAGCACTGCCATGGCGCCCACAGTCCAGACGGTCGCCGAGCCTCGGTCCGAGCAGGAGGCTCTCCTGCGCGAAAGACGTACCCCGTCGCCTTCCCTCGTCATCTAGCCCGCCCCCACCGTCTCCTCGGCCAGTGCCACGGCCTCGTGCTCCAGGTCGAGGGCCAACGCGTCAGGGCCGGGCGGCTCCGCCTCGACTCGTACGTGCACCAGGTCGCCCTCACGCCGAACCGTGACCCGTGCCCCGCTCGGCGCCGTCTGCAGGGCCACCGCCGTCACCGTGCCCGGTGGGTCCTGACGGGCCGCCGCGCGTGCTCCTGCCCGAGCCGCGTCCACGCATTGGATCTGCGCGGACACGGCCATCACGGCCCAGACCAGCGCCATCGTGAACGCGACCAGCACGGGCAGCACCACGGCCGCCTCCGCCGTCACAAACCCTCGGTCCCGGACCGTGGGCATTTTCAGCCGCCGGTCCTGCACCCGATCGGTCGCCCCTGGCTCATAACTGCCCATTGAGGCCTCAGAACTGGCCATCGAGCGCCCGCTCCACGATGGCCTGCAGAGCCCCCTTGACCTGCGAGCTCGTCAGCACCTCGTAAAGGAGCGCGGCGAACCCCACCGCCGCGATCAGCCCCATCGCGTACTCGGAGGTGACCATCCCGGCATCCCTGCGCACGGTCCGAGCCTTCACCGCCCAGGCCCTGACCGCCAAGGCCCACACCCGTACTCGCACTCGCATTGCCTTGCTCATCCGAACCCCCGTGTAGATCCGTACCATTGATCGGTTCATCGCTCGCTCTTCACCCCGCACTCCGCCCATCACCACACTCCGCCCGTCATCCACCACCCCCTCCCAACACCCCGCTCGCCAGCCCGATCATCACGGGCAGCACCCCGATCGCGATGAACGCGGGCAGAAAACACAGCCCCACCGGCGCGGTGACCATGACGCCCGCCCGCCGCGCGCGAGCCGTGGCCGTCCGTCCCCACTCCGCGCGGGCCTCCGCGGCGAGGCATGCGACGGGACTCGCCGCCGGTGCGCCCGACTCGCCCGCCCGCTCCAGCAGTCGGGCCAGGGCCCGGGCTCCCGGTAAGGCGGCAAGTCCCCGCCACGCCTCGGCCGGTTCACCACCGAGCCGCACCTCGGCCGCGCCTCGCGCGAGGCGCTCTCCCACGGGCCCTTCCAGTGCCTCGCCCACAGCGTGAGCCGCCACCACGGGACCAGCGCCCGCCGCGATACAGGCCGCCAACAGATCGGCGGCCAGCGGAAGTTGACGTGCAGCCAGACCCGAGTCGAGCTCCTCCACCGGCGCGGGCCTCCGCTGCCACCGCCACACGCCAAGGCCGGCCATGAGCCCCGCGGCGATCCCGGGAGCACCGCCGGCGAACACCCAGCAGACGCTCGCCGCGCCCACCGCCGGCAGCCATTTCCTCACCTCGGCACGGATCTCGAAGCGCCGGTTGACGGTCGGCCACTTGACGACCAGCACGGTCCCCAGCCGCCGACGCGCCCTCCGCTCCCGCCGCGCTGTCCGCAGTACCCATGACATCGACCACAGCCCCGCCACCAGGCACAGGGCTACCCCCAGCCCGTAGACGACCTCCGTACTCATACCGCCTCCGCCCTCCGTACGATCCACAGCGTCCACCAAAGCCCAACGCCCTCCAGCACCCCTCCGGCCAGCAGACAGGCGAAGCCCGCGCCGGTATGCAGCACGACGTGCAGCGGATCTGCGCCAAGCGCCGTGCCGAGAAGCAGACCCAGCAGCGGCAACCACGCGAGCAGCACCGCTGTCGACCGCGCCCCTGTCAACTGGGCGCGCAGATCGGCCCGTTGGTCCCGCTCAGCGCGCAACGCCCCCTCCAGCCGGTCGAGCCCGGCCGCGAGTCCGGCACCCCGGTCCACAGCGACCCGCCAGCACGCGGCGAGGCCCAGCAGTCCCTCGGCACCGGGCCGCCGGGCCGCATCGGTCAGCGCGCCCGGCACATCCCCACCGAACCGCGCCGCCGCCAACACCACCGCCTGAGCCTCACCCAGCCCACCCGAGTCATGGGCGGCGTGGAGCAGCGCCTCGCCCGGCTGCCGTCCGGCGCGCACCTCGCCCGCGAGCGCCCGGCACAACGCGATCACCGCATCAGCCCGCCGCTCCCGCTGCCGCCTCGCCGTCGCGGCCCGCCGAGCCCGCCGCACCAGCGGAACCCCGAGCGCCCCCACGACGACCGGCACCACAGAAGCCCCCAGCAAGGCGACCACCGCCCCAACGACCAGCGACCACCATTCGCCCCGAAGCCGATGCACCAGCCGCAGCCGCTCCACAACCCGCACCACCCACTCCCGCGCCCGCTGCTCGCCTGTCGGCGGTCCAGCCCCCGGCACCCCACCACCGGCACACAGCAGCTGAGTCCGCCGAGCCCCCGGACCGTTTCCGCCCATCAGCCAGGACGCCGCCCCGGCACACACCATCGCCAAACCGACCGCCATCTCACCGACCCCCGTCACAGCCCCGCACCCCTCTCACCGAGCAGCCCCCGCAGCCGCTCCCACCCCCGCTCGTACGCGAAGGCCTTCGCGCCCCACCGCAGCGCCGGCACCGTCACGACGAGCCCTGCCGGATCCCGCCCCAGCACATGCACCTCGGCGACCCGCCGCCGTCCTGCCCGGTCCCGTACGAGATGGAGCACGACCGACAGCGCGGCTGCCACCTGGCTGTGCAGGGCAGCCCGGTCGAGCCCCGCCGCCGTGCCCAGCGCTTCCAAACGGGCCGGCACCCCCGCCGCCGCGTTCGCGTGGACGGTTCCGCACCCTCCCTCGTGGCCGGTGTTCAACGCGGCCAGCAGATGGACGACTTCGGGCCCGCGCACCTCGCCGACGACCAGCCGGTCCGGCCGCATCCGAAGGGCCTGCCGCACCAGGTCCTGGAGCGTGACGAGTCCGGCGCCCTCCTGGTTGGCGGCTCTGGACTCAAGGCGTACGACATGCGGGTGGTCGGGGCGCAGCTCCGCCGAGTCCTCGGCGAGCACGATCCGCTCACCCGGTCCGACCAGCCCCAGCAAGGCGCTCAAGAGCGTCGTCTTGCCACTGCCCGTTCCCCCACTGATCAGGAACGACAGCCGGGCGTCGAGCAGCGCCCGCAGCACCCGGTCGCCGCCCGGCGGCACCGTCCCCGCCGCCACCAGCTCGTCGAGCGTGAACGCACGCGGCCGTACGACCCGCAGGGACAGGCACGTCGAACCGACCGCGACCGGCGGCAGCACAGCGTGCAGACGTGTGCCGTCAGGGAGCCGCGCGTCGACCCAGGGGTGCGCGTCGTCGAGCCGTCGTCCGGCCACGGCCGCGAGGCGCTGCGCGAGACGTCGCACGGCCGCCGCGCCCGGAAAGGAGACAGCTGTCAGCTCCAGGCAACCGCCCCGGTCCACCCACACCCGGTCGGGCGCCGAGACCAGCACATCGGTAACCGAAGGGTCGGCGAGCAGCGGCTCCAGCGGACCGGTCCCGACCAGCTCGGAGCGCAACCGCTCGGCCGCGCCGAGCACTTCGGCGTCCCCCAGCACCCGCCCCTGGGCCCGCAACGCCTGCGCCACCCGCGCCGGCGTCGGCTCGGCCTTACTCTCGGCAAGCCACTGCCGAACCTTGTCCAACAGCTCCACATCCACCGGTCCGCCCATATCCGCGCGTCCGCCCGACAGCCCGGCATCCGCAGGCAACCCCACGCCCTTATGCCAGCTTTCTGGCCCCACATCCGCAGGCAGACCCGACACCCGCACACCCGCATGCCGGCCCGGCAACACCGCCTTTGCAGACAGCCCCATGCCGGAGCGTTCATACGACAGCCCCGCGTTCGCGGACAAACCCGTCCCCGCGCCCACCCTCGACGCCCCGGCGTGCACCCGCGTGCCCCCGCTCATACGCTCCCTCCGGCAACCGCGGCCCGCTCCCAGAACTCCACGCAGAAGCGCGCAAGCGGCCCTCTGGCGTCGCCCCCTGGCGGTTCCCCCCGCTCTTGAGCGGCCGACAACCCCGCCTCCACGGGAACTTCGCCCGCCAGCGGCAGCCCGAGGAGACGGGACACTTCCTTGTCGTCCAGGCCGGGTGTGTACGGCCCGCGCACCGCGGCCCGCAGATCGCGCAGGACCATGCCGACCGCGGAGGCGACCCGCCCGGCGGCCGCGACCGCCCGCAACTCGGCGGGAACCACGAGCAGCCCCACGTCCACCTGGGCGAGGGCCTCCGCGACGCCTTCGTCGACCCGGCGCGGCAGGTCCACGACCACCGTGCCGCCCCGCCGCCGGGCCGCTGCCAGCACCGCCCGTACGGCCTCAGGCGCGATGGCGACACAGTCGCCGCGGTCCCAGCTGAGGACCCTGAGCGCGTGCAGCGCAGGCAGTGACTCCTCCAGGGCACCGCCACCAACCCGTCCGCGCGATGTGGCGAACGCCGGCCAGCGCAGACCCTCGGCCGTCTCGCCGCCGAGGAGTACGTCAAGTCCGCCGCCCAGCGGATCCGCGTCGACGAGCAGTGTGCGCCGCCCCTCGCGCGCCGAGGTGACCGCGAGCGCGCAGGCCAGCGTGGATGAACCGGCCCCGCCGCGACCGCCGATCACGCCGACGGTGAGGGCGGGCGGTCCGACTCCTTCGGCCACGTCGGCGATCCGGTCGATCAGCCACTGTTCGCCGTCCGGCAGCAGCAGGACATGGTCAGCGCCGATCTCCACAGCCCGCCGCCACACCCCCGGGTCGTCCTGATCCCGCCCGACGAGCACCACTGCGCGCCTGCGCGGAGCCCCGCGCACGCGCCGCGCGGCATCGTCGCCTACCAGCACCAGAGGCGCCGTCTCCCAGCCGCGTCCCCGCTCGGGCACCCCGTGATTCACCTCGGGCCGGGCGCCCGCCGCGGCGCACAGCCGAAGCAGGTCGTCCAGCAGATCCGCGTCCTCCGTGAGGATCAACGGTCCGCCCTGACGGCCCTCGGCCGCCAACGGAAGGTCACGCGTGATGGCTCCCGCCACGATCTCCATCCCCCTTCGCTGCTGCTTCCACGGAGCCCCTGCGGCCCCGCGGATCCCGCCCGCGCGAAGAACCGGCAACCGGTACTCCATATGACCCGCCGATACGAACCGGCCGTAGCCGGCTACAAGCCGAACCGGCCCTGAACTTCCGCCCGGCGGGACGCGTTGGAATCACGGTGCAGCGATCCCGGAAATCGTGTGGATCTTGCTCGATAACTGTGGACAACTCGGCGGTGTGAATATCGCGTTCACCCATACCGGTGACCCCAGCAGGATTTCCACAGAGCAGTCCGATAGCTACACAGAGTGACGGATCGCGCTTACGTGCGAAGAACCGCCTGAACCCGCACAACGCGGCCCGCGATCAGGAAAGAAGGGGAGAAAACCCACCCGGACATGCGACGACCCCCGCCGGGGGGGAGAGCGGGGGTCGTCCCCACGGCCGACTCGGGGGGGGAGGAGCCGGACCGGGTTAGCACGGTCGCGAACGATCCGTGACTTCCATGGTGTACCCGAGAGCCCTCTCAGGCAAACCCACGCGCCCCACCTTACGCCGAATGGTGGGCGCCTATGCTCAAGCTCGTGGAAAACCACTCCTTGCCCCGCACCGCGGCCTTCTTTGATCTGGACAAGACGGTCATTGCGAAGTCGAGCACGCTCACGTTCAGCAAGTCGTTCTACCAAGGCGGGCTGATCAACCGCCGGGCCGTGTTGCGTACCGCGTATGCCCAGTTCGTCTTCCTCGCCGGCGGCGCCGACCACGACCAGATGGAGCGGATGCGCAAGTACCTGTCTACGCTCTGCCGTGGTTGGAACGTCCAGCAGGTCAAGGAAATCGTCGCCGAGACGCTGCACGACCTGATCGATCCGATCATCTACGACGAGGCGGCATCCCTCATCGAGGAGCACCACATCGCCGGGCGCGACGTCGTGATCGTCTCCACATCCGGAGCGGAGGTCGTCGAGCCGATCGGCGCACTGCTCGGCGCGGATCGTGTGGTGGCGACCCGCATGGTCGTCGGCGACGACGGCTGCTTCACCGGCGAGGTGGAGTACTACGCCTACGGGCCGACGAAGGCCGAGGCGATCAAGGAGCTGGCCACATCCGAGGGGTACGACCTCTCCCGCTGCTACGCCTACAGCGACTCGGCGACCGACATCCCGATGCTCGAAGCCGTCGGCCATCCCCATGCGGTCAATCCCGACCGCGCGCTACGCCGCGAGGCCACCACGCGCGCCTGGCCCATTCTCGATTTCCACCACCCGGTCCGACTGAAGCAGCGGTTGTCCGTGCCGCCCCGGCCCGCCCTGGTCGCGGCCGCGGCGATAGGAGCGGCGGCCGCCACCGCGGGGCTGGTCTGGTACACGAGCCGACGCCGTTCGGCGATGAGCTGAGCCTGCCGAACGCACCCGGGTTCGGCCTCGGCCATCAGCACCCCATGCCGCGATACGGGTGACCGGTTCACTCCCCTTTGAACGTAAAAGTAAAGAAGCACAGCGGGGGGTTCCGCTTCCTCCAGTCCTGGAGTAGAAAGAAGTTAAGGCCCGCGAGACCAAGGAACCTCCGAAAGGAAGCACCTTAATAACGCAACCAAGGCCCACGGACCCAGCATGAACACCGGGCACCCACGCGACGTCGACCCGTCGATTACGGGCCAGCCGCACCAGGCGACGGGCAACAGTTCCCGACCTGATGGGCAATATTTCGAGGACGCATGGTAACCCAGTGAACATGCCAGCGGCGGTACGAATCCCTCGTACCGCCGCAACCTTTTGCGGGCTCGATTCGAGCCTCGGAGCGCAGAAGCTCGTGTCGAAAAGGGCCGACCGTGCTGAACCCTCCGTCGTCGGGTCTCCGCGCTGCGCCAAGCTCTCGGCTTCGCTCGAGAGGGGCTCATGGCCACTCGGCACAGACGCTCCTTCGGCTCACTCGCCGAATATCAGGCCGCCCCTCGTTGCAGCGCCTCACAGACTGCCGTCGACTCGCGCACGCCCAGCTCAATCGCCTTGCCACAGTGGGCGATCCAGGTCGCCATACCTTCCGGGGTTCCGGAGACATAGCCGTCGAGGGCCGCCGAGTAGGCCGCGCGGCCCTGTTCCGCGTGGCCGACCTCGGCCGGGCAGACGGACTTCGGGTCGAGGCCGCTGCCGACCAGGACGATGCGCTCGGCCGCGCGCGCGACCAGGCCGTTGTGCGAGCCGAAGGGACGCAGGGCAAGCAGTTCGCCGTGCACCACGGCGGCGGCCACCAGCGCGGAAGCGGGGCTCCCTGTGATGATCAACTGCGAGAGGCCGTCGAGGCGTCCCGCGACCTCGGTCGCGTCCGGCAGCGGCAGCTCGATCAACGGTTCGTCGACGGGTTCTCCGTCCTGGCGCGGTCGCCCTACGTCGTCCCCCTTGCCCGCGGCCGCCACCAGGTGCAGCCGTGCCAGGACCCGAAGAGGGGACTGCCGCCAGACGGAGAGCAGTTGGCCCGCCTCGGCGGTCAGCCGGAGGGCGGCGCCAACCACCCGGGCCTCGTCGTCGCCGCTGAAGTCGGTGCGCCGGCGCAGCTCCTCGAGGGCCCAGTCGGCACCGGCCAGTGCCGCCGAGCCGCGCGCGCCGCGCAGCGCGGCCTCGGAGGTGATCTCCTCACTGCGGCGCCGCATCATGCGGTGCCCGTAGACCCGGTCCACGGCCTTGCGCACGGACTCCACGGATTCGGCGACGCCGGGCAGCGAGTCCAGGGCCGCGAGCGGATCGGCGTTCGCACCTGTCGTACTCATGAGTGTGACCCTACGCGCCCCCCGTAGCCCGACCGCCCACCCTATGGAGCTGACGCGTCTCAGGTCACCGACCCTCTCCACAGAGATTCACCGACCGCTTCCACGAAGGAGTGGTCTTCTTCACGTTCAGCGGCGTCTCGACTCGGTTCGGCCGCTAAGGTTACTGAATATGAAAATTGCTTTCGTTGGGAAGGGCGGCAGCGGCAAGACCACCCTGTCCTCGCTCTTCATCCGCCACCTTGCGACCACCGGAGCGCCGGTCGTCGCGGTGGACGCCGACATCAACCAGCACCTCGGGCCCGCGCTGGGGATCGACGAGGCGGAGGCCGCCAGGCTGCCGGCGATGGGCGACCGGCTCCCGCTGATCAAGGACTACCTGCGCGGTTCCAACCCGCGGATCGCCTCCGCCGAGACGATGATCAAGACGACCCCGCCCGGCGAGGGTTCTCGGCTGCTGCGGGTATACGAGGACAACCCGGTGTTCGACGCCTGCGCGCGACCTGTGGAACTCGACGGCGGTGCCGTCCGTTTGATGGTCACCGGCCCGTTCACCGAGGCCGATTTGGGAGTGGCCTGCTACCACTCCAAGACCGGTGCTGTGGAGCTCTGCCTGAACCATCTCGTCGACGGCCAGGGCGAGTACGTCGTCGTCGACATGACGGCGGGCTCGGACTCCTTCGCGTCCGGCATGTTCACCCGTTTCGACATGACGTTTCTCGTCGCCGAGCCGACGCGGAAGGGTGTCTCCGTCTACCGCCAGTACAAGGAGTACGCACGCGACTTCGGCGTCACCCTGAAGGTGGTCGGCAACAAGGTGCAGGGCCAGGACGACATCGACTTCCTCCGCGCCGAAGTCGGTGACGACCTCCTGGTGACGGTCGGGCACTCGGACTGGGTGCGGGCCATGGAGAAGGGCCGGCCGCCCCTGTTCGACCGCCTGGAGGACGCCAACCGCCGTGCTCTGCTGAGCCTCCAGGCCGCCGCGGACGCCATGTACGAGCTGCGTGACTGGGAGCGCTACACGCGCCAGATGGTGCACTTCCACCTGAAGAACGCGCAGTCCTGGGGCAATGAGAGGACGGGTGCCGATCTGGCCGCCCAGGTCGACCCCGCCTTCGTCCTGCGGGAGGCGCAGATCGCCACGGCGTGACCCCTACGATGCCCGCCCGGTCGCTATGGCTTGACCGCCATGGAGCCCGGGACACCCTTCGGGGCCGGGGCGGGCTGGGCGGACAGGAACGACGCCCAGCCCTGCTCCGGCGCCCGGCCGACCGTGAGCGTACGCAGCTTGTCCAGCGTCTTCGGGTCCTGGGCGTCGAGCCAGTCCGCGAGTTGCCGGAAGGAGACGCAGCGCACCTCGGCCTTGGTGCAGACGCGCTCGATGGTCTCCTCGACGGCGCGCATATAGGTGCCGCCGTTCCAGGACTCGAAGTGGTTGCCGATGATCAGGGGCGCGCGGTTGCCGTGGTAGGCGCGGTCGAAGCCCTTGAGTAGGCCGTCACGCATCTGGTCGCCCCAGTACTCGTGCATGTCGGGGCTGCCCTGGGTCGTGGTGCCCGACTGGTTGGCCATGAAGTTGTAGTCCATGGAGAGCGTTTCGAAGGTATGGCCCGGGACCGGGACGAGTTGCATCGAGAGGTCCCACAGGCCCTCCTTCTTCTTGGGCCAGGCCTGTTCGTTGACGCCGCTGGTGTCGTAGCGGAAGCCCAGCTCGCGGGCGGCCCGCACGAAGTTCTGCTGCCCCTCCAGGCAGGGAGTCCGAGCGCCGATCAGCTCCTTGTCGTAGTCGAAGGGCAGCGGGGCGGCCGTCTTCAAACCCGCGTTGCTCTTCCAGGACTTCACGAACGACTTTGCCTGGGCGATCTCGTTCTTCCAGTCCTCGACCGACCATGCGCCGACACCGCCGCTGCCGCAGAAGTGGCCGTTGAAGTGCGTGCCGATCTCATTGCCCTCGAGCCAGGCACCGCGCAACTGCTTCACGGTGTCCTCGATGCCCTGCTCGTCGTTGAAGCCGATGTCGGAGCTGCCCGGTGAGTGCTGCGGTGGCCGGTAGAGGTCGCGCTTCTCCTGCGGGAGCATGTACACGCCGCTCAGGAAATACGTCATTGCCGCGTTGTTCTTCCTGGCCACCTCGCGGAAGTGGGCGAACAGTCTCTGGCTGTCCTCACCCGCGCCGTCCCACGAGAAGACCACGAACTGAGGCGGCTTCTGACCCGGTCTCAGCCGCTCGGGCCGGGGCAGATGCGGCTGCGCTCCGGTGAAGGCCGTGGAGCCGTCGCCGATCAGGCGCAACACACTCTTGGGCGCCGGGGCGCCCGCCGCCTTCTTGGCGCCGTGCGTGCCTTCCTTTGCGCCGGTTTCGACCATGTCACCGAACGCACAACCAGCGAGCATCGCGGCGCAGATCGTGGTGACCGTGACGCCTGCGGCGATCCTCTGGGTGGCGACCATCTTCCGCTCACCTTCTTCCTTCAGTGAGGCCAACACGAACAAGGGGTGGCACACGGGAAATCCCGGACAGACCGCACGGGAAATCCCGAACGAACACCGGCAGCTCCGCCAAGATCGCACGGAACCCCGAAGGAATTAGTACGACAAGCCGATCATCAGACTCCTTCACTCGACAGAGCGATTCATTAGGCCATTTGAAGTGCTTTTACGCACACGAGCTTTACCATCCATTACGATTCATTTGCCTACCTTTGATAAATCCCGCCGCTGTACGCCGTGCCCCACGGCCGCACCCAAGCGACCGCGAGTAGCCCCGGAGGAGACGGGAACCATGTCTGCCTGCAGCCCCGCACGAATCGACGACGCTTCGCACACGCCGGACGAGGGCCGGCCGCACAGCCCGCCCCGGCCCCGCCGCCGTGGCCCTCAGATCGCAGCCGCCGATCTCTCCGCCTCGATCGCCGTCTTCCTGATCGCGCTGCCGCTCTCCCTCGGCATCGCGCTGGCGACCGGCGCGCCCTTGCAGGCGGGACTCGTCGCCGCCGCCGCGGGCGGACTGCTGGTCGGCCGGCTCGGCGGAGCGCCACTCCAGGTGAGCGGGCCCGCCGCAGGGCTCACGGTGGTCACCGCCGACCTCATCCAGCAGTACGGCTGGCGTACGACGTGCGCCATCACCATCCTCGCCGGACTCACCCAACTCAGCCTGGGCTTCCTTCGGGTGGCCCGCTCCGCGCTCGCCGTCAGTCCCGCGATCGTGCACGGCATGCTGGCCGGCATCGGCATCACCATCGCCGTCGCCCAGTTGCACATCGTGCTGGGCGGCTCGCCGCACAGCTCCGTCATCGACAACGTCCGTGCGCTGCCGGCCCAGTTGGCCGACCCGCACTCGGCGGCGCTGTCCATGAGCGCCCTGGCCCTGGCCGTACTGCTGCTGTGGTCGCGCGTTCCCGGGCGGGCGGGCCGAGTTGTCCGTACCGTCCCGGCGGCCCTCGCCGCGGTCGCGGCGGCCACACTGGTGGCGACGCTCGCCGGGCTGCGGCTGCCCCGGGTCGACCTGCCCTCCTGGGGCAGCCACACCCTGGCCGGTCTGCCGGAAGGTCCCGTCCTGGGCATCGTCGCGGCCGTCCTGACCGTCGCGCTGGTCGGCAGCGTGGAGTCGCTGCTCTCCGCGGTGGCCGTGGACAAGCTGTCCTCGGCTCGCCAGCACGGGCCGCGTATCCCGCGCGCCGACCTCGACCGGGAGCTGCGCGGGCAGGGCGCGGCGAACATCGTCTCCGGGGCGCTGGGTGGACTGCCCGTGACGGGCGTCGCTGTGCGCAGCGCGGCCAACGTCCAGGCAGGCGCCGTGAGCCGCAACTCCACAATGCTTCACGGCCTGTGGATCGTGGCCGCAGCGCTCCTCTTGGTGCCCGTGCTCGACCTGATCCCGCTCACCGCGCTCGCCGCACTGGTGATGGCCGTCGGCGTAAAGATGGTGTCGATCAACCACATCCGCACCGTCACCCGCCACCGCGAGGTTCCGGTGTACGCGGTCACGACGGCGGGTGTGGTGTTCTTCGGCGTCCTCGAAGGCGTGGCGATCGGCGTCGCCGTGGCCGTGGCCGTCGCGCTGCACCGGCTCACCCGTACGCGGATCACGCACGAAGAGGACACAGAGGGCGTCCATCGTGTGTGTGTCCGCGGGCAGTTGACGTTCCTCGCCGTGCCACGGCTCAGCCGGGCGTTGCACCTCGTGCCCCAAGGGGCGGATGCCGTCGTGGAGTTGGACGGTTCCTTCATGGACCACGCGGCGTACGAGTCGCTGCACGACTGGCAGAGCGCGCACACCGCACACGGCGGATCGGTGGAGCTGGCCGGGCGAGGAGGCACGCGGATCACCGATCCTGTGCGCAGCTCGCACTGCCAGTGCCGGCCATGGACGCCCTGGCGCAACCACCAGTGCGAGCAGTCGCCGCGGACCGCGACCTCCGACAGGCATCCCCGTGGGCATGAACTGGCCAGCGGCATCAGCGCGTTCCAGCGCAACACGGCACCCCTGGTGCGCGGCGAGCTGGCCCGGCTAGCGCGGGAGGGCCAGCAGCCCTCCCAGCTCTTCCTGACCTGCGCCGACTCCCGACTGGTCACATCGATGATCACCTCCAGCGGCCCCGGCGACCTTTTCGTCGTACGCAATGTGGGCAATCTCGTACCGCTGCCCGGCGAGGAGAGCGGGGACGACTCGGTGGCGGCCGCGATCGAGTACGCGGTGGATGTGCTGGAGGTGCGATCCATCACGGTGTGCGGGCACTCCGGATGCGGGGCGATGCAGGCGCTGCTGAACACCGAACCCACCGGCGCGCGCACGCCACTGAAGCGGTGGCTGCGGCACGGACTGCCGAGTCTGGAGCGGATGGCCTCGAAGGACCGGCCGTGGACGCGGCTCGCCGGCCGTGCACCCGCCGACGCCGTCGATCAGCTCTGTCTGACCAATGTGGTGCAGCAGTTGGAGCATCTGCGGGCGCATGAGTCGGTGGCGCGAGCCCTGCGGGAGGGCGCACTCGAGCTGCACGGGATGTACTTCCACGTGGGCGAGGCCCAGGCGTATCTCCTTACGGACGCGGCGCCCGACGACCGTGCGGGATCAGGCAGCGAAGCCGCGCCCGACGGCGAAGCAGGGCCCCGCGGCGAGGTTTTCGACCAGGTCGTGGCGAGTGCGCTGGGCAACACCCGCGCCGACACCCGCGCCGACACCCGCGTCTGACCCACAACCCACCCCCGGACGCACATAAACCCCCGCAGGGTCCCGCGAACGCATCACAAGACACCCCGCAACCGCCCTCGCGAACCCCGCAAAAGCCGCCAACCATCCCGCCCCACGCAGACTCCGCCTCGCGCGAGCCTGAACCGCTCACCTCTCCCGTCCGTGAGAACGTGTGGCCCCCGCCCGCGGGGGCCACACACAATAGGTCTAAACCAAATTTTTTGGACGGCCCTTGTCACCAGGGGCCGACGTCTGATGAGCTGTGGCCGGGACACAACGGACGCCCTGGGAAAGAAGATGTCGTGAGCAACGAAAGCCTGGTCAACCTGCTTCGCGAGGAGCGCAGGTTCGCGCCGCCCGCCGACCTGGCCGCGAACGCCAACGTCACAGCGGAGGCGTATGAACAGGCCAAGGCTGACCGGCTCGGTTTCTGGGCCGAACAGGCGCGCCGGCTGACCTGGTCCACCGAGCCGATCGAGACACTGGACTGGTCGAACCCGCCCTTCGCCACATGGTTCGCGGACGGGAAGCTGAACGTCGCGTACAACTGCGTCGACCGCCATGTCGAGGCCGGTCACGGCGACCGCGTCGCGATCCACTTCGAGGGCGAGCCCGGCGACGGCCGGGCCATCACCTACGCCGAGCTGAAGGACGATGTCTCCCGGGCCGCCAACGCCCTGACGGAGCTGGGTGTTGAGAAGGGCGACCGGGTCGCCATCTACCTGCCGATGATCCCCGAGGCCGTCGTCGCGATGCTGGCCTGTGCCCGCATCGGCGCCGCGCACTCGGTCGTCTTCGGCGGCTTCTCGGCAGAGGCCATCGCCACCCGCATTCAGGACGCCGACGCCAAGCTGGTCATCACCTCGGACGGCGGCTACCGCCGCGGCAAGCCCTCCCCGCTCAAGCCCGCCGTCGACGAGGCGGTCGCCCGGGTCGACGGGGTCGACAAGGTGCTCGTCGTACGCCGTACCGGCCAGCAGGTCGCATGGACCGAGGGCCGCGACGTCTGGTGGCACGAGATCACGCAGAGGCAGTCCACCGAGCACACGCCCGAGGCGTTCGACGCCGAGCAGCCGCTGTTCATCCTCTACACCTCGGGGACAACGGGTAAGCCGAAGGGCATCCTGCACACCTCCGGTGGCTATCTCACCCAGGCCGCGTACACGCACCACACCGTCTTCGACCTCAAGCCCGAGACCGACGTCTACTGGTGCACGGCCGACATCGGCTGGGTCACCGGGCACTCGTACATCACGTACGGGCCGCTCGCGAACGGCGCGACGCAGGTGATGTACGAGGGCACGCCGGACACCCCACACCAGGGCCGCTTCTGGGAGATCGTTCAGAAGTACGGCGTGACGATCCTCTACACGGCGCCCACAGCCATTCGTACGTTCATGAAGTGGGGCGACGACATCCCCGCGAAGTTCGACCTCAGCAGCCTCAGGGTTCTGGGATCCGTCGGTGAGCCGATCAACCCCGAGGCATGGATCTGGTACCGCAAGCACATCGGCGGCGACCGCACCCCGGTCGTGGACACCTGGTGGCAGACCGAGACCGGCTCGATGATGATCTCGCCGCTGCCGGGGGTGACGGAGGCCAAACCGGGCTCCGCGCAGCACCCGCTGCCCGGCATCTGCGCGACGGTCGTCGACGACGAGGCCCGTGAAGTACCGAATGGTAGCGGCGGGTACCTCGTCCTCACCGAGCCGTGGCCATCGATGTTGCGCACCATCTGGGGCGACGACCAGCGGTTCATCGACACGTACTGGTCGCGGTTCGAGGGCAAGTACTTCGCCGGGGACGGCGCCAAGAAAGACGAGGACGGCGACATCTGGCTGCTCGGCCGGGTCGACGACGTGATGCTTGTGTCCGGGCACAACATCTCCACCACCGAGGTCGAATCTGCGCTCGTCTCGCACCCCTCCGTCGCCGAGGCGGCGGTCGTGGGCGCGGCCGACGAGACGACCGGCCAGGCGATCGTGGCCTTCGTGATCCTGCGCGGCACAGCCTCGGAGAGCTCGCACCTCGTGGGCGAGCTGCGGGGCCACGTCAGCACGGCCCTCGGCTCGATCGCCAAGCCCAAGCGGATCCTGCCGGTGGCCGAGCTGCCCAAGACCCGCTCCGGCAAGATCATGCGCCGCCTGCTGCGCGACGTCGCCGAGAACCGTGAGCTCGGTGACGTCACCACGCTCACCGACTCCACGGTGATGGACCTGATCCAGGCGAAGCTCCCGGCGTCGCCCAGCTAGGACTGAGCACGTCCACGTACTGAGCACGTCCATCGAGGGCACCCGGCGACGCGCCGGGTGCCCTGTTTATCCCTACAGTGAAGATCGGCCGAGAAGTCCGACCGCACCTTGGGTAAACTACGGAGAGCGTCAACATCACGACAAGAAGCAAAGGTGCGCCGGGAAGTCTGGTCGGCATGTGTTCTGCTCTGCCTACCCGACCGGAGGTCGACTCAGGTGCCCGCGCCCTCTCCCAGCAAGGACCGAAAGGTCCTCGGACGGCTCTCGCTCCCCGAGCGGAACTTCGTCGCGAAAGCGCTGCGCACCGAGACCGTCGGTGGCATGCTCCTGCTCGTTGCCACGATCGCCGCGCTGCTCTGGGCGAACGCCTCCTTCCGGGAGAGTTACGAGTCCGTCCGCGACTTCCACATCGGACCCGCCTCGCTCGGCCTGGACCTCTCCCTCCAGCACTGGGCCGCCGACGGACTGCTCGCGGTCTTCTTCTTCGTCGCCGGCATCGAACTGAAGCGTGAGCTGGTCGCCGGCGATCTCAGGGACCCGAGGGCCGCCGCCCTCCCGGTCGTGGCCGCGCTCTGCGGCATGGCCGTGCCCGCGCTCCTCTACACGCTGGTCAGCGTCACCGGCGGCGGCTCGCTCGTCGGCTGGGCGGTGCCGACCGCGACCGACATCGCGTTCGCGCTCGCCGTCCTCGCCGTCCTCGGTACGTCTCTGCCGAGCGCCCTGCGCGCCTTCCTGCTCACCCTCGCGGTCGTCGACGACCTCTTCGCGATCCTGATCATCGCGGTGTTCTTCACCGAAGGCCTGGATTTCGCGGCCCTCGGCGGCGCCGTCATCGGCCTCGTCATCTTCTGGCTGCTGCTCAGGACGGGGGTACACGGCTGGTACGTGTACGTCCCGCTCGCCCTCGTCATCTGGGGACTGATGCACAACAGCGGCGTCCACGCCACCATCGCCGGCGTCGTGATGGGCCTGATGCTGCGCTGCACCCCCCACGAGAACGAGGCGCACTCCCCCGGCGAGCACATCGAACATCTCGTACACCCCCTGTCGGCCGGCTTCGCCGTGCCGCTGTTCGCGCTGTTCAGCGCCGGGGTCGCGGTATCGGGCGACGCGATCGGACAGGTGTTCACGCGGCCCGAGACCCTGGGTGTCGTCCTCGGGCTGGTCGTCGGCAAAACGATCGGCATCTTCGGCGGTACATGGCTGACGGCCCGCTTCACCAGGGCCTCACTCTCCGATGACCTGGCCTGGCCGGACGTCTTCGCGGTGGCCTCCCTCTCGGGCATCGGCTTCACCGTCTCGCTGCTCATCGGTGAGCTCGCCTTCGAGGGCGACAGGGTGCTCACCGACGAAATCAAGGCCGCCGTCCTGATGGGCTCCCTGATCGCGGCCGCTCTGGCGGGGACGCTGCTGAAGCTACGCAACGCCAACTACCGCGGCCTGTGCGAGGCCGAGGAGCTGGACGAGGACCTCGACAAAATCCCCGACCTCCACGAGCAGGACAACCCCGCGTACCACCTGCGGATTTGCGGACATCTACGAGCGGAAGGCCGCCGAACACCGCAGGCTTGCCGATGTAATGGCCGGGGCAGGCGAGGAGAATGACGGTCAGGCATGATCTGACACACACGCAAGGCGTCCTCGGGCAACAGCCCAAGGCAGCGGCCTCAAAGGCAGCGGTCCCTAAGGCAGCGGTCCCGGACAACGTCCCAAGACAACAGGAGAACGCGATGAGCGCACCCGACGGCAGCCCGGTCGGCGCCGAACGCAGCATCGGCCAGTTGTTCGCCTCGGCGACGACCGAGATGTCAGCGCTGGTGCATGACGAGATCGCGCTGGCGAAGGCGCAGCTCAAACAGGACGTCAAGCGGGGTGCGGTCGGCGGCGGCGCGTTCGCGGCGGCCGGGGCGGTGCTCATCTTCTCCCTGCCGATGCTGAGCTTCGCGCTGGCGTACGGCATCCGTACCTGGAGCGGCTGGAACCTCGCGGTTTGCTTCCTGCTGTCCTTCGCCGCGAACGTGCTGGTCGCCGGGGTGCTCGCGCTGATCGGCATCGTCTTCGCGAAGAAGGCCAAGAAGGGCAAGGGCCCGCAGAAGACCGCGGCCTCGGTCAGGGAGACGGCGGCCGTGCTGCAGAACGTGAAGCCGCACCCCCGGACGGGCCGGGTCGGTGAGGGCGTCGAGGCTGTGGCACGCTCGTCCTCATGACGGACCCGGCCACCCCTTCGGCACAACCCACCTCAGTCGTACGGCTCGACGTACCCGGAGGGAAAGAGGTGGCCCACCGGGACGTCGCCGCCAACGGCGCACGTTTCCACATCGCCGAAATGGGCGACGGTCCCCTGGTCCTGCTGCTGCACGGTTTCCCACAGTTCTGGTGGGCCTGGCGGCATCAGCTCGTGGCACTCGCCGACGCGGGCTTCCGCGCGGTCGCGATGGACCTGCGGGGAGTCGGCGGCAGCGACCGTACGCCCCGCGGTTACGACCCCGCGAACCTCGCGCTCGACGTCACCGGGGTCGTGCGGTCCCTCGGCGAGCCTGACGCGGCACTCGTCGGCCATGACCTCGGCGGCTATCTGGCGTGGACGGCGGCCGTGATGCGCCCCAAGCTCGTACGCCGGCTCGCGGTCTCCTCGATGCCGCACCCCCGGCGCTGGCGCTCGGCGATGCTCTCGGACATGAAGCAGACCGCGGCGGGCTCGTATGTGTGGGGCTTTCAGCGGCCGTGGATCCCGGAGCGCCGGCTCGTCGCCGACGAGGGTGCGCTGGTCGGTCGTCTCGTACGGGACTGGTCCGGGCCACGGCTGCCGGACGACGAGGCCGTGGAGACGTACCAGCGCGCGATGTGCATCCCGTCGACGGCGCACTGCGCGATCGAGCCGTACCGGTGGATGGTGCGCTCGCTGGCCCGGCCCGACGGCATCCAGTTCAACCGGCGCATGAAGCGGCCGGTGCGAGTGCCGACGCTGCATCTGCACGGCTCGCTCGACCCGGTGATGCGGACGCGGAGTGCGGCGGGTTCCGGGGAGTACGTCGAGGCGCCCTACCGTTGGCGGCTGTTCGACGGACTCGGGCACTTTCCGCACGAAGAGGATCCGATGGCTTTCTCCACCGAATTGGTGAACTGGCTGAAGGACCCCGAGCCGGACCGCTGAGGGCCCTGAGACGGGCTTGTATCAACGGCTTCGAGGCGGGCCGTGGCTGGGGCTGAGCCGAGTCGTCGAGGTGCGTCCGGGCGGGGCTGGCAGATGTGCCAGGGTGGAGCCCGGGTAGCCGTTCGGTGTCCGGGCGGGAACGCTTGTCCTACGAACGGCCCATGCCTGGCGCATAGGCCGATTGGGGGCTCTGGGGGCGGTTATCGACCTTGGGGCTGGGGCAGACGTCGGGGTATGGGCTGGACGCACGACTACAGTGACGCAGCACGCAACCGCCGCTCGGCCAGTGGCCTGAGCTTCCACCAGAGGGGCGCCCCGCAGACGCAGGGCACAGACCCCCGGCTGGGCATCCCGCATATTCTGAGGCGCCGGGCCCGCTGGGTTTCGGCGCGTCTGCGCCACCCTCGCGGCTGAGCCGCAGTTCAGCTCACGGCTGAGACCCTTGGTTGTGGCTGACCCTTTCACGGCCCCTGTTTGGGCCTTGCGGTCCCAACAGCCCGCAGCCGCCCCGGCTGCCCCGGGGCGGCCGGCGCTACAGTGCGCAGCTGTCGCTGTCCACCTGCTGGTTGGCGGTGCGGGCCTGGGCGATGTCCACCTGTACCTCGTCCGCGGTGAGCGCGTACCCCGTCTTAGGGTCGTCGAGGGACTTCGCGAAGACCACCCCGTACACCTTGCCGTCCGGGGTGAGCAGCGGGCCGCCGGAGTTGCCCTGGCGCACGGTCGCGTAGAGCGAGTAGACGTCGCGGCGCACGGTGCCGCGGTGATAGATGTCCGGGCCGTTGGCCGTGATGCGGGCGCGCACACGCGCGGGGCCGACGGTGTACGACCCGTTCTCCGGGAAGCCCGCGACGATCGCGCTGTCACCGCTCGCCGGATCCTTGGACGCGAACTGCAGCGCGGACGCGCGCAGATCGGGTACGTCGAGTACGGCGATGTCGCGTTTCCAGTCGTAGAGCACGACCTTCGAGGCGTACCGCTTGCCCTCGCCGCCTATCTGGACGTACGGCTCATCCACGCCGCCCACCACGTGCGCGTTCGTCATCACGCGGCGCTCGGCGAAGACGAAGCCGGTGCCTTCGAGGACCTTGCCGCAACTCTGGGCGGTGCCGGTGACCTTGACGATGGAGCGCTGCGCTCGGGTGGCGACGGCGCTATGGGCCAGGGCCGGGTCGGGGGCCTGCACCTCGTTGATGGGCTCGTTCGAGAACGGGCTGAAGACCTGCGGGAAGCCGTTCTGCGCAAGGACCGAGGAGAAGTCGGCGAACCAGGTGTCGGCCTGTTCGGGCAGGGCCCTCGACACCCCGAGCAGGACCTTGGAGTTACGGACCTCCTTGCCGAGCGTCGGCAGCGTCGTACCGGCCAGGGCCGAGCCGATCAGCCAGGCGACCAGCAGCATCGCCACGACGTTGACGAGGGCGCCGCCCGTGGCGTCCAGGGCGCGGGCCGGGGACCACGTGATGTACCGGCGCAGCTTGTTGCCGAGGTGGGTGGTGAGGGCCTGGCCGACGGAGGCGCAGACGATCACGACGACCACGGCGACGACGGCGGCGGTCGTGCCCACCTGGGACTCCTCGGTCAGGGCGTCCCAGATGACCGGCAGCAGGTATACCGCGACGAGACCGCCGCCCAGGAATCCGATCACCGACAGAATGCCGACGACGAACCCCTGGCGATAACCCACGATCGCGAACCACACGGCGGCGACCAGCAACAGGATGTCCAGCACGTTCACTGCTTCAAGCCTCGCCTCATCACCTTGCGGTCACCGAACCCCGGCCGGGAGTCCGGCCCGCGGCGCAGCCGCTGACGGGGGGAGCATCCCCCGGGAAAACAGAGCACGGGAGCCACCCTGTCATGTGCGCCAGTCCAGCGGGAGACGCTTCTCGCGGTCCCACGGCCGCTCCCAGCCCGCGTAATGCAACAGGCGGTCGATGACTCCGGCCGTAAAGCCCCACACCAGGGCCGATGCGACCAGGAATGCCGGGCCTGCGTACCCGCTCGGGTGTACGACTGTGGCGCGGTTGGCCGGATCCGTGAGATCCGCCACGGGGACCGTGAAGACCCGCGCCGTCTCGTTCGGATCGACCACTCCGACCGCGCTCGGCTCGCGCCACCAGCCCAGTACCGGAGTGACCACGAAGCCGCTCACCGGGATGTAGAGCGCGGGCAGCACGCCGAAGAGTTGGACGCCTCGCGGGTCGAGCCCGGTCTCCTCCTGGGCTTCGCGCAGAGCGGCCCGCAGCGGCCCGTCGGCCTTCGGGTCGCCGTCCTCTGGGTCGAGCGCGCCACCGGGGAACGACGGCTGCCCGGCGTGCGATCTGAGCGAACTCGCCCGCTCCATGAGCAGCAGCTCGGGGCCCCTCTCGCCTTCGCCGAACAGGATCAGTACGGCGGACTGGCGCCCCGCTCCGTTGGCCGGCGGCAGGAAACGGCTCAGATGAAGAGGCTCCACCGTCTCTACGACGTGCACCACCGGGTCCAGCCAGACAGGCAGGCCGTCCTTGCTCACCGACAGCCTGCCGCCCCGCATGTCGCTCGCGCGTGTCATAGCCACCCCCGTTCTGCTGCTCTCAACGCCTGCGCCCTCGCGGCTCGTTCCGGCATCCGGCCTCGATGCCGGCTCCGGCTCCGGCGCGGGCGGCGGCCGCCCTCGGCGGGTGCGCTCATGGCGAGGGCGCTCCCAGCGGAGGTGCCGGGAGGCCGCCCGCGTCCAGATAGGCCTGCGGGGGCTTGAGGCGCTGGCCCGGGAAGCCGCCCTTCTCGTACTTCAGAAGCTTCCTGGCCTTCTCCGGGTCCGTCTCGCCCTCACCGTACGCCGGGCAGAGCGGGGCGATGGGGCAGGCGCCGCAGGCAGGCCTGCGGGCGTGGCAGATACGGCGGCCGTGGAAGATCACATGGTGCGAGAGCATCGTCCATTCGCTCTTCGGGAAGAGCGCGCCGACGGCTGCCTCGATCTTGTCCGGGTCCTTCTCGTCGGTCCACTGCCAGCGGCGGACAAGCCGCTGGAAGTGCGTGTCGACGGTGATTCCGGGCCGCCCGAAGGCGTTGCCGAGCACCACGAAGGCGGTCTTGCGACCCACTCCGGGTAGCTTGACCAGGTCCTCCAGGCGGCCGGGGACCTCACCGCCGAAGTCGTCCCGCAGGGCTTCGGAGAGCCCCATGACCGACTTGGTCTTGGCCCGGAAGAACCCGCACGGCCGCAAAATCTCCTCGACCTCCTCCGGGTTCGCCGCGGCCAGGTCCTCGGGGGTGGGGTACTTGGCGAAGAGCGCCGGCGTCGTCCGGTTCACCCGCAGGTCCGTCGTCTGGGCCGACAGCACGGTGGCGATCAACAGCTGGAACGGGTTCTCGAAGTCCAGCTCCGGATGGGCGTACGGGTACACCTCGGCGAGCTCACGGTTGATACGGCGGGCGCGGCGGACCAGTGCGGTGCGGGACTCGTTTCGTGGAGGCTTGGCGGGGGGCACTTCGGCGGACGGCACCGCGGCAGGGGCGGTCTTCTTAGCGGTGGCCTTCTTCGCGGTGGCCTTGTTCGCGGTGGCCTTCTTAGCCGCGGTCTTGGCGGCACCATTGGCCGCGCTCTTGGCGAGCGCCGCTTTTCTGGGGGCTGCCGCAGCCTTCGTGGCGGCCACCGTCGCCTTCGTCACCGGCGATGGATTTGTTACTTTCGTCGCTTTCTCCGTTCCGTCGGGGCATTGTTCGCCCACAGCGGAATCGCGAGGTACAACCACCCGCCCAACCCCCTTGGCCTGTGCTCTCACCGGCGATTTGGACACCCGGCCAGCCTAAGGCCCGCCACTGGCATCCGCCCCGGCACCCGGAGATCAGCCCCCAATTAGCCCCCTGCCGCACTGATCGGCACGCCAGTGCGGCAGACTTGTGACTGATCACACCGTTTGGACCGTCCGGCAAGACGGGGAACACGGTCCCCTGGTACCACGGGGAGCAAAATCCCCTGAGCAGGTCGACAAGGAGAGAACTCGTGGACGACGTTCTGCGGCGCGCCCCGCTCTTCGCGGCGCTCGATGACGAGCAGGCCGCGGAGCTCCGCGCCTCCATGAGTGAGGTGACCCTCGCGCGCGGCGACGCGCTCTTCCACGAGGGTGACCCGGGTGACCGCCTGTACGTGGTCACCGAGGGCAAGGTCAAGCTCCACCGCACCTCCCCCGACGGGCGCGAGAACATGCTCGCCGTCCTCGGCCCCGGCGAGCTCATCGGCGAGCTCTCGCTGTTCGACCCGGGCCCGCGCACGGCGACCGCCACCGCGCTGACCGAGGTCAAGCTGCTGGGCCTGGGCCACGGCGACCTCCAGCCGTGGCTGAACGCGCGCCCGGAGGTGGCCGCCGCCCTGCTGCGTGCCGTCGCCCGGCGCCTGCGCAAGACCAACGACCAGATGTCCGACCTGGTCTTCTCCGACGTGCCGGGCCGCGTGGCCCGCGCGCTCCTGGACCTCTCGCGCCGCTTCGGCGTGCAGTCCGACGAGGGCATCCACGTCGTGCACGACCTCACCCAGGAGGAGCTGGCCCAGCTGGTCGGCGCCTCCCGCGAGACGGTCAACAAGGCGCTCGCCGACTTCG
>CBFGQM010000011.1:0-33069 GCA_965650905.1 uncultured Streptomyces sp.
CGCGAGGGTGAAGTCGTTCATCGGCAAGATGAACAAGCAGGCCGAGGACCTCGGCCTCAAGAACACGCACTTCGACTCGTTCGACGGCATCGGCAGGGGATCCAACTACTCGACACCGCGCGACCTCACGAAGATCGCCGGCAGCGCGATGAAGAACTCCACGTTCCGCACGGTCGTCAAGACGAAGAAGTACACGGCGAAGACGATCACGAAGACCGGCAGCACCCGGACGATGGCGCCGTGGGAGAACACGAACAAGCTGCTCGGCACCTACAGCGGCACCATCGGCGTCAAGACCGGCTCCGGCCCCGAGGCCAAGTACTGCTTGGTCTTCGCCGCGACACGGAACGGCAAGACGGTCATCGGCACGGTCCTGGCGTCGACCTCGTCCGACAACCGGACCTCGGACGCCAAGAAGCTGATGGATTACGGGTTCAAGAAATAGTTCCGGAGTAGTTGAAAAATCAGGCGTGGGTGCAAGGGAGTTGGACAGGGGACGACCATTGCCCCGAGTCCAACTCCCTTTCCTGCATTTCGACCACCCAAAAGATCGACGGCTGGTCCAGCCTGCCGACCCGGCCGCCCCCGCGCGAGAGCGGGAAGCCGGAAGAGAACCGGCAGAAAAAGGGGGCGCCGCAATCCCGATTTGCGGCGCACCCTTCGCGTTCAACCTATCCGGCCGAGCGCCTCACGCCCAGGTAATCAGCCGTTGTGGCTGTTCCAGGATCGCCGCCACGTCCGCCAGCACCTTGGAGCCCAACTCACCGTCCACCAGGCGGTGGTCGAAGCTCAGCGCCAGCGTGGTGACCTGGCGCGGCTTGACCTTGCCCTTGTGGACCCAGGGCTGGAGCCTGATGGCGCCAACGGCGAGGATCGCGGACTCACCGGGGTTGAGGATGGGTGTACCGGTGTCGATGCCGAAGACACCGACGTTTGTGATCGTCACCGTGCCGCTCTGCATCGCCGCCGGTGACGTCTTGCCCTCACGGGCCGTGGCTACCAACTCAGCAAGCGCCGCCGCCAGTTCGGGCAGGGTCTTGGTGTGGGCATCCTTGATGTTCGGGACGATCAGGCCGCGGGGAGTGGCCGCCGCGATGCCCAGGTTCACGTAGTGCTTGACGGCGATCTCCTGCTTCGCCTCGTCCCAGGACGCGTTCACCTCAGGGTTCCGCCGGATCGCCACCAGCAGCGCCTTGGCGATGAGCAGGAGCGGGTTGACCCGGAGGCCGGCGAGGTCCTTGTCCTGCTTGAGCTCCTCGACCAGCTTCATCGTGCGGGTCACGTCGACCGTCACGAACTCGGTGACATGCGGCGCCGTGAACGCCGAGCCCACCATCGCCGCCGCGGTCGCCCTGCGCACGCCCTTGATCGGGATGCGGGTCTCCCGGGCGCCCTCGTCCGACACCACCGGGACCGGGGCCTGGGCGGCAGCGGGAGTTTCCACCGGCTCGGGTGCCGGCGGTGCCACGGCCGCGCGCACGTCCTCGCGCGTGATGACCCCGTCCGGGCCGGACGGGGTCACCGTCGCCAGGTCCACCCCGAGGTCCTTGGCCAGCTTGCGCACCGGCGGCTTCGCCAGCGGGCGGGCCACCGGAGGTGTGTGCCCGTTCAGCTCGCCCAGAACCGTGGCCGTCGCCTGGGACTGCTGGGCCACAACCCCCTTGCGGGCACGCCGCTTCGTGGACGACTCGGCGACGCCGTACCCGACGAGGACCGGTTTGCGGCCCTCGGGCTTGCGCTCCTGCGAGGTCGCAACAGCGGCCTGAGCCGGGGTTTCGGCAGGGGTCTCAGGCGCCGCGGCCGGAGCGGTCCCACCGCCTCCACCGCCCCCGCCGGCTCCTCCCGCCACGTCCACCGCGATGATCACCTGGCCGACGTCGACCGTCGTCCCCTCGGGAAAGCGGAGCTCGCGCACCACGCCGTCGTACGGAATCGGCAGTTCCACCGCGGCCTTGGCGGTCTCGACCTCGCAGACCACCTGGCCGTCGGTGACCCGCTCACCGGGCTGGACATACCACTTGAGGATCTCCGCCTCGGTCAGCCCCTCGCCCACGTCGGGCATCTTGAACTCACGGAGGCCGGAGGCGGTCTCAGTCATCGTCGTCACGACCCTCTCCTCAGTACGCCAGCGCGCGGTCGACGGCATCCAGCACCCGGTCCAGACCCGGCAGGTACTCGTCCTCGAGGCGCGCCGGCGGATACGGGGCGTGGTAGCCGCCCACGCGCAGCACGGGCGCCTCCAGGTGGTAGAAGCACCGCTCGGTGATGCGGGCGGCGATCTCCGCGCCGGAGCCGAAGAACACCGGGGCCTCGTGCACCACCACCAGCCGGCCGGTTCTCTCCACCGAGGCCTGCACGGTGTCGAAGTCGATCGGCGAGACCGAACGCAGGTCCAGGACCTCGAGGGACTTGTCCTCCTCCTGGGCGGCGGCCGCGGCCTCCTGGCAGACCTTCACCATCGGCCCGTACGCGGCCAGCGTCAGATCGCTGCCGGCGCGCACGACCCGTGCGGTGTGCAGCGGGCCGGGGATCGCCCCCGGGTCGACCTCGGCCTTGTCCCAGTAGCGCCGCTTGGGCTCGAAGAAGATCACCGGGTCGTCGCTGTGAATGGCCTGCTGCATCATCCAGTACGCGTCCGACGCGTTCGACGGCGACACGATCTTCAGACCGGCCACGTGCGCGAACAGTGCCTCCGGGGACTCGGAGTGGTGCTCGACCGCGCCGATGCCGCCACCGTAGGGGATGCGGATGACCACCGGTACTTTGATCTTTCCGAGTGCCCGCGCGTGCATCTTCGCGAGCTGCGTGACGATCTGGTCGTAGGCAGGGAAGACGAAGCCGTCGAACTGGATCTCCGCCACCGGGCGGTAGCCGCGCAGCGCGAGGCCGATCGCCGTGCCGACGATGCCCGACTCGGCCAGCGGGGTGTCGATGACCCGGTCCTCGCCGAAGTCCTTCTGCAGCCCGTCCGTGACCCGGAAGACACCGCCGAGCTTGCCGACGTCCTCCCCCATGACCAGGACCTTGGGGTCGGCTTCGAGGGCCGTGCGCAGTGACTCGTTGATCGCCTTGGCCAGCGCCATCTGTTCTGCTGCCATCGCTACTTGCCCTCCCCTTCCTCAGCGAACGACGCCTGGTAGGCGGCGAACTGTGCCCGCTCCTCGTCGACGAGCGCGTGCCCGTCCGCGTACACATTCTCGAAGATCGCGAAGTGGTCCGGGTCCGGCATGGCACGTACCACTTCGCGCACTCGCCTTCCCAACGTTTCGCTCTCGTCTTCCAGTTCCGCGAAAAATCCCTCGTTCGTGTCGGTTTCGGACTCGAGGTACGCGCGCAGGCGCTGGATCGGGTCCTTCGCCTCCCACGCCAGCCGCTCGTCGTCGTGCCGGTAGCGGGTGGGGTCGTCGGAGGTGGTGTGCGCGCCCATGCGGTACGTGTACGCCTCGACGAGCGTGGGCCCCTCACCCCGGCGGGCCCGCTCCAACGCCCACTTGGTGACGGCCAGGCAGGCCAGTACGTCGTTGCCGTCGACCCGCACGCCCGGGAAGCCGTAGCCCTGCGCGCGCTGGTAGAGCGGGACGCGGGTCTGCTTCTCGGTGGGCTCGGAGATCGCCCACTGGTTGTTCTGGCAGAAGAACACCACGGGCGCGTTGTAGACCGCGGAGAACGTGAACGCCTCGGCGACGTCGCCCTGGCTGGAGGCGCCGTCCCCGAAGTACGCGATCACGGCGGAGTCGGCGCCGTCCTTGGCCACGCCCATCGCGTAGCCGGTGGCGTGCAGGGTCTGCGAGCCGATGACGATCGTGTAGAGGTGGAAGTTGTTGCTGGTGGGGTCCCAGCCGCCGTTGTTCACGCCGCGGAACATGCCGAGCAGGTTGGTCGGGTCGACTCCGCGACACCAGGCGACGCCGTGTTCTCGGTAGGTCGGGAAGACGTAGTCGTCCTCGCGGGTGGCCCGCCCGGAGCCGATCTGGGCGGCCTCCTGGCCGAGCAGCGAGGCCCACAGGCCCAGCTCGCCCTGGCGCTGCAGCGAGGTCGCCTCGGCGTCGAAGCGGCGGGTGAGCACCATGTCGCGGTAGAGGCCGCGCAGCTCTTCGGGGGTGATGTCGGCTACGTACGCCGCGTATTCAGCGGACTTGGCGTGCTTGACGCGTTTACCTTCGGGCGTCAGCAGCTGAACGAGTTCGGTGTCCTGGCGCGGTGGCTTCTTGGCGCTGGTGCGCTTCGTACCGGCGCTGCGTCGCGGCTTGCGCGCGGCAGTGCTCTCCACGGTCACGTGTGCTCCTCCGTCGGTCCGGCCCCCGGGGTTGCCAGGTGGCCAGTGCGGCTCGCCTGATCCGTACCCGTGCACGGGGTGGGTGCCCTCGGCCGGGAACAGGCGTGACAGGTGCCCCGGCGAGCGCCCTGCAGTAGGCACGTTACCCAGTGCCCCACATTTCTGGGAAACCCCTCCTGACCTGCGATTTTGATTGGATATCCAAGTACCTGCTGTCAGATTTCCGCACAAGTCGCGGATGTCGGGAACAGCCGCTGGTCACAGCACTGGTCACAGCTTTGCAGAGGGCCGGAACACCGGCACGTTATCCCGGTCGGCCCCCGGACGGAAGGGCCGGTACTGCGGCGGACAGGCGCTCGCGGACCCCGCCCCGCACCCGGCACGTTCACGCGCGTACCGTCTGTGACAAGCGCAAGGTCGCGGAGACGCGCCGGTGCCCTACCATCTGGCGCGTGCCGCGCTCATCTGTAGTCTCCGCTTCCGCCCCCGCGCCTCCTCTGGGCGCCCTGCTGAGCCGGTACGCCGCCGGGACTCCACTGGCCTGCGAACCCGTCGACCAGGGGCTGCTGAACCGCGGCTACCGGCTCGCCACGACCCACGGCCGGTACTTCCTCAAGCACCACTTCGACCCCGAGACCGCCGACCCCGCCGCGATCATCCGCCAACACCACGCCACCCAACGCCTCGCCGACCTGGGCGTCCCCGTGGCCCCGCCCCTGACCGGCACCGACGGCCGCACGGTCGCCGTCATCGACGGTCACGCCTACGCGCTGCACCCGTGGATCGACGGACGCCACCGCGGCGGCGCCCAGCTGACCACACAGCAGTGCCGACGCCTCGGGGCGCTCCTGGGCGTCGTACACACGTCCCTGGAGCGGGTGATGCCGCCGCGGCCGTCCGAGGCACGGGCGGAGAGCGCCGACCCCGCCGACACCTTCGAGCTCATCGACGACCTGCTCGACCGGGTGCGCCACCACCGCCCGCCGGACGCCTTCGACGAGCTGGCCTGCCACCGGCTCCTGGAACGGCGCGCCCTCCTGGAGCGGCACGCGGACCGGCGGCCCCCTCAGGGCGGCTCGGTGGGCTGGGTGCACGGGGACTTCCACCCCTTCAACGTGCTCTACAAAGGGGACGCTCCCGCCGCGATCGTCGACTGGGACCGCCTCGGCGTCCAGCCGCGCGTCGAAGAGACCGTCCGCGCCGGGGTGATCTTCTTCGTATGTCCCGACGGCACACTCGATCTGACGAAAGTGCGGGCCTACGCGCGCGCGTACCGGCGTTCCGCGCATGCCACCCCCGCCGAACTCGCGGCCGCCGCGCACCGCGTGTGGTGGGAGCGGCTCAACGACTTCTGGATGCTGCGCTGGCACTACGAGCGCGGGGACACCCGAGCCGACCCGCAGTTCCCGGCGGCCTCCGCGCTGGCGGTGTGGTGGACGCGGGAGTACGGCGCGGTGTACGAGGCGTTCGTGGGGTGATGCCTCTCGAATTCCCGCGCTCGCTCTTGAGTCGCGCCTTCAAGAGGCCGACGCACGGCACGCGCGCCTGAAGCCCGGTTTCGGGCCGCACGCGCGTGAACGGTGCTTCGGGGTCATCCCCCTTCGTTGCCGGGGCCGTTCGTCGGGGTCGGCAGTCCCGGCGGTGTCTCGCTCGGGTCCGCCGTCGGCTCCTCAGTGGTCTGCGTCGCCGCGGGTGCCGTGGGGGTGGGCTGGTCCGAGGGCTCGGTCGGCTGCGGGGTGGGCGACGGGGTGTAGGTCGGCGACGGGGTGTACGTGGGCCTGTAGTCCGGGTCTTCGCCCGTGCTGGTGCCGTCGTCGGTGGCCTCGTCCGTCGGCTCCTTCGAGGTCGTCTCGCTCGGCGTCGCGTCCCTCTCCGACTGCGAGGCCGTCGGGGACTGTGTGGTACCGCCGCCCCCGCCACCACTGTTGGTACCGTCCTTCAGCGCCAGCGCGACGCCCGCCGCGATGGCGATCACCGCGAGTACGGCCAGGATCCACAGCTTGCCGCGGCCGCTGCCCCGGTTGCCGTTCCCGTCGAAGCCTCCGTCGTCCCCATCACCGCGGTTCGGCAGGATCGGTTCCGGGATCCGCGTGGTGCCGGAGTCACCCGGGTGCGGCAGCGCGGTGGTGCCCGCGAAGCCCATCGCCGGAGTGCTCCCCCCCTCGTGGATCTCCACGGGGCCGGTGTTCCAGGTGCCGGTGTGGCTGCCCTGGTCGTACAGCATCTGCAGCGCGTACTGGACGAGCCCGCGCATCTCCTCCGCGGTCTGGAACCGGTCGTCCGGCTCCTTCGCGAGGGAGCGCATGACCAGACCGTCCAGCTCCGGCGGCGCCGAGTCCGAGACCTCGGAAGGGGGCACCGGAATGTCCTGGACATGCTGGTAGACCACCGACAACGGCGTCTCACCGGTGAACGGCGGACGCAGCGCGAGGAGCTCGTACAGCAGACAGCCCGTCGCGTACAGGTCACTGCGGTGGTCGACCGCCTTCCCGAGCGCCTGCTCGGGCGAGAGGTACTGGGGCGTGCCCATGACCATACCGGTCTGGGTCATCGTCGACTGCGCGCCGTGCAGGGCGCGCGCGATGCCGAAGTCCATCACCTTCACCGCGCCGGTGTGGGTGATGATGACGTTCGCGGGCTTGATGTCGCGGTGCACGATGCCGTGCTGGTGCGAATAGGCGAGCGCTTCCAGCACGCCGGAGACGATGATCAGCGCCTGCTCGGGCTCGGGGGCCTCGGCGTTGATCAGGAGATCGCGGATCGTACGGCCCTCGACGAGTTCCATCACGATGTAGGGGACGGTCCGGTGACCGACCACGTCCTCACCGGAGTCGTAGACCGCCACCACCGCATGGTGGTTCAGGCCCGCCACGGACTGAGCCTCGCGCGTGAAACGCGCCTTGGAGACCGGGTCCTCGGCCAGGTCGGAGCGGAGCAGCTTGACCGCGACCGTGCGTCCGAGGCGTACGTCCTCGGCCGCGAACACCTCGGCCATGCCGCCCCTGCCGAGTCTGCGGGTCAGTCGGTATCGGCCGTCGCCGACCCGTCCGTCTTTACCCCACATTTCCGTCGCGTCTGACATACCGCCGCCAGTCGCCTCGGGGTCGGACGGGCCCTGAGCGCGCTGCTGTGCCATCAGTCCTCGCCGTCGTGTTCTGTCCGCACCAGTCGAAGTACGCGCGGTGGTTGTTACGGTCTCCGTCGGGCCACGCTACAGCCTCCACGTGAGGCGCCGGTCCGAGATGGACCGGCCACGTAACCCTCAGCAGGGTCTTTGGTGCAAATCCGTGTGCCGACCGCACGGCACCGGTAACGCTTCCGCGACGCTTCTTTCGCGTACGATCACGGATCGGGCACCGAGCTTGACGTGTCAGTGCCCTCGGGCAGACTTGGCCGGGAATAGGACAAGGGATCAGCGACCGCGGGAGCACGCCGACGCTTTCGCCCGCGCCGATGGGGGACGCAGAAACATGAGCCAGGACGGCGCACAAGGCCGATACGCAGGGCGTTCGGTCGCCGGCGGGCGCTATCAGCTGCGCGACTTGCTCGGCGAGGGCGGCATGGCCTCGGTCCACCTCTCGTACGACTCGGTGCTCGACCGACAGGTCGCGATCAAGACACTGCATACCGAGCTCGGACGGGAGCCTGCCTTCCGTGAGCGCTTCCGCCGCGAGGCCCAGGCGGTGGCCAAGCTCACTCACACGAACATCGTCTCGGTCTTCGACACCGGCGAAGGCGACCTCGACGGACAGACGACTCCGTACATCGTCATGGAGTACATCGAGGGCAAGCCCCTCGGCTCCGTCCTCGACGCGGACGTCGCGCAGCACGGCGCGATGCCCGCCGACAAGGCCCTGAAGATCACCGCGGACGTGCTGGCGGCCCTGGAGATCAGCCACGAGATGGGCCTGGTCCACCGGGACATCAAACCGGGCAACGTGATGATGACGAAGCGGAACGTCGTCAAGGTGATGGACTTCGGCATCGCCCGCGCCATGCAGTCCGGCGTCACCTCGATGACACAGACCGGCATGGTCGTCGGCACGCCGCAGTACCTCTCCCCGGAGCAGGCGCTGGGCAGGGGCGTGGACGCGCGATCCGACCTGTACTCCGTCGGCATCATGCTCTTCCAACTGGTCACCGGGCGGCTGCCGTTCGACGCGGACTCGCCGCTCGCGATCGCGTACGCGCATGTGCAGGAGGAGCCCGTCGCACCCTCCTCCATCAACCGTTCGCTGCCACCGGCCGTGGACGCGCTGGTCGCCCGCGCGCTGAAGAAGAATCCGAACGACCGTTTTCCGAACGCCGAGTCGATGCGCGACGAGTGCCTGCGTGTGGCCCAGTCGTTCCAGGGTGCCGCGCCGAACATCGTCCCGGGCGCGCAGACGCCGAGCGGTTCCGGAGTCGGATCCGAGGTGTTCCCGCCGATCGGCCAGACGGCCCAAGGACCGGCGGGGAACGTGCAGACGCCGTACACGCCGGGTTCGTACGGCCCGCCGACTCCCTCGCCCACGCCGTCCTCGTCCCCGACGTACGGCTATCCGCAGCAGGGCGGCTACCAGACACCGCCCCAGACCGCGGCGTACTCCCCGCAGCAGGGCTTCTCGACCCCGCCGCCGTACGCGACCTCCCCGCAGCCCTCGACGCACTCCTCGGGCGGGGGCCGCAAGAGCAACCTGCCGGTGATCATCGGCTCGGTCGTCGTCGCGCTCGCCGCCATCGGCGGCCTGATCGCGGCGCTGCAACCGGGCGGCAGTAACAACGAGGGCGGTGGCGGTGGCGCCAGCGCGTCGGCGTCCGAGGCGGCCGGGCACAAGGGACCGGACACGACGAAGAAGATCGACACTGCTGACTGCTCGGAACCGGAGGAGTCGTACAACGACCCCGACAAGATCAAGATCCCGGACTTCACCTACAAGAACCTAGACTCGGTGAAGAAGTGCCTGCAGGCGGCGGGCTGGCAGTTCGAGACGAAGAACATCAACGAGAACACGTACGGCGAGAACACCGTCATGGAGCAGATCCCGGCGGCCGACACGGACGTCCTCCCGGAAGACATGCCCAAGATCCAGCTCTACGTCTCGACGGGCGACCCCGCCTGATTCTGCGTAACCGAGTAGAGGACCGGGTCGCCCGGCCCTCTACTCGACTGCTTGCGTCCGCTTGCCTGCTTGCGCCTGGTCTGCCGACGTCTGGGCGCTGTGCCGATCTACGCGTACGGCTCTACAGGTACGGCCCGCCCGAGCGGCCGCCCATCCGCTGTTCGTCGTCGCCCTCGCCACCGACACCCGGCGGCAGGGCGCGGCGCATCTGCTCCAACTGGGCGCGGGCCGCCATCTGCTGGGCAAACAGGGTCGTCTGGATCCCATGGAAGAGGCCCTCCAACCAGCCCACCAACTGGGCCTGCGCGATGCGCAGCTCGGCATCGGAGGGGACCGCCTGTTCCGTGAACGGCAGTGAGAGCCGCTCGAGTTCCTCGACGAGATCGGGAGCGAGACCGTCTTCCAGCTCCTTCACCGAGCTGGCGTGGATCTCCTTGAGGCGGACCCGGCTCGCCTCGTCCAGAGGGGCCGCACGCACCTCCTCCAGCAACTGCTTGATCATGCTTCCGATGCGCATGACCTTGGCCGGTTGCTCCACCATCTCCGTCACCGGGACTTGGCGGGGGTCCTCGTCTCCTCCGCCGCCGAGAGCCATTCCGTCCTGGCCCACGACCAGGATCTGGGGGTTCTCCGGCGACCTTTCGTTCCTCGGCATCTCCATGCCGCCATTCTCTCGCACGCAGACACTTCACCACCCTCGTGCCCCCTTGCGTAAGTGATCCTCCCTGTACGAAGTGGCCGTTCGCCTAACGGAGGGTGCTTCTTCGCGCCCACAGTGTCACCGAAAGCGACCGAGATGCCGCAACACGTGCCCCATGTGACGCTTGTTCCGTCGACCCGGCCCGTCGACCCCCGTCGACCCCGTTGACCCCGTTGACCCAGTTGACTCCGTTGACCCGTCGGTCTTGGCGCCTGAGCTCCGGGAGGAGGTCACCCACGTGGCTCCCTGGCTCCGTAGGCTGCACGCGGTCGGCCTGCTGCTGGTCCTGACGGTGACGACGCCCGCCCACGCTTCGCACGCCGCCGAGCCGGCCCCCGCCGAGTCCCGTGCGGGCAGCCGTGCGGGTGAGGGACGGCAGAGGCCTGGGCGGGAGGCGGCGCCGCAGGACGAGGGGGCGGCCGTACTCCGCCCGGAGATCGACCCGGGCGTCCCGGACGCGCCGGAAGGTCCGGCCAGCCCGGAGTCGACCGTCAGCCCAGAGATCGGGTCCGAGATCGGGCCAGAGATCGGGCCCGAGCCGTCACAGAACGTCACGCAGTCGTCTTCCCCGTCCGTAGAGCAGGCCGTGGCCCGCCCTGTGCGCACCATGGAACCCGGACTCCGCATCCTGCCCCTGGGCAGCGGGCTGGTCCTCATCGGGCTCGGCCTGGGGCTCGCGTTCCTGGCACTGCGCGGGCGGCGGGGCTGACCTGGCCCCAGGCGGGCCCGAGGACCTGCATGGGCCCTGCGTGGGCCGACACGGACTGGGGACCTGCGTGGGCCCGAAGGGACCTGCAGGAAGGTGCCCCGAACAACAGGAGCTGTGGACCTACCGGAGCGTCAGCAGCACCTTCCCGATGTTCCCGCCCTCCTCCAGCACGCGGTGCGCCGCGGCCGCCTCACTCATGGGCAGCTCACGGTCCACGACCGGGCGTACGTGGCCGCCGTCGATCAGCGGCCAGACGTGCTCGCGTACGGCCGCGACGATCGCCGCCTTCTCGGTGGCGGGGCGGGCGCGCAGCGAGGTCGCGGTGATGGCGGCCCGCTTGCTGAGGAGCATGGCGATGTTCAGCTCGCCCTTGACGCCGCCCTGCATGCCGATGATCGCGAGGCGGCCGTTCGTGGCTAGGGCCTTGACGTTCCGGTCCAGATACTTCGCGCCCATGATGTCCAGGATGACGTCCGCGCCCGCGCCGTCCGTGGCGGTCTTGATCTCCTCGACGAAGTCCTGTTCGCGGTAGTCGATCAGGACGTCCGCGCCGAGCTCGGCACAGTACGCCAGCTTCTCCCTGCTGCCCGCCGTGACGGCGACCTTCGCGCCGACCGCCTTCGCCAGCTGGATCGCCATCGTGCCGATGCCGCTCGCGCCGCCGTGCACCAGGAGCGTCTCAGCGGGGCGGAGGTGCGCGATCATGAAGACGTTGGAGCTTGTGAAGTCACCCCCACCAAACCCGAAGAGGTTGGACCAGACCGTACAGACCGCTTCCGGCAGTGCTGCGGCGGTCACCACGTCCACCCCCTTGGGGACAGCGAGCACCTGACCAGCGGGAACGGTGACCTTCTCGGCGTACCCGCCACCGGACAGCAGAGCGCACACCTTGTCGCCGACCGCCCAACCGCCGACACCGGGGCCGAGTGCGGCGATCCGCCCGGAGCACTCCAGGCCGGGGTACGGGGAGGCGCCGGGCGGCGGGTCGTAGAAGCCCTGCCGCTGGAGGAGATCGGCGCGGTTCACGGCGCTCGCCGCTACGTCAATGAGGACTTCCCCATCTCCGGGAACGGGGTCCGGTACCTCCGTCCACTGAAGCACTTCGGGGCCGCCGGGGTGAGTGATAGTGACTGCCTTCATGAGGGCGACGCTACCCCTGCCACATGGCAGAAGACCCCCGGCCATGCGCCACGGAGGAAGGCGCACAGACAGGGCCGCACCGTCCAGTGGACCGGGCTACGCCTACCGGCAGAGCACCAGGATGATCACGGGCGGGATTATCCAGCCGACCACCACGACGGATAAGGCTCCGGCGTTCCGGCGTAGCCTGCCCCGGAGCCGAGGGCGACGATGGGCACTCACGGGGTGGACTCCACAGCGATGCAGGCGATGTCCGGTGCAGAGCCCGCAATAGGTCACGGCGGGGGCCGGTGGCCGGGGACCCTCAAGGGCCGTGGTCATCAGTGCCCGTCGGGGTGCCGCGCCATGAGGACATTGCAGTCAGTCACGGTGGTCTGATCATTGCCCACGCGTGCCCAATCGCGGACCTTCGAAGTTCGGCGCAACCCATGCACCCCTCAACAGCAGTGGGTTCCAACTCACTTAGTTCTAAAGGTAGTTCAAGCGGATTACTCGGCTCGCTCACTTCCAAACCCCCTGCGGCAGGAGGCTGAGCCTTGTCACACGTGTATCGATGGCGTTCATGCCCCGATACTCACGGCGCCGTCGGGACGTTGGAACCTCCCCTAAACCCCACTTGAGGACGTCCTGGAGGGGGTAGAACGTCCCTAGCAACGTCCCGCAGCACAGGGAGAGACTGAGTGCCCAACGAGAGACTACGAGCCACCATGGCGGCGACAGGGTGGACATACGCGACCCTGGCAGCGAAAGCCGAGGTGGACCCCAAGTCGGTAGAGCGATGGGTGAACCTCGGACGCACACCGCGCCGAGAAACCGCCATGCGTGCCGCTGAGGCATTAGGGGAAGACGTGTTCGCACTATGGCCAGCACTCAGGCAGGCACGCGCGGCGAGAGCTGTCAGCCCCGAATTAGTCGCGCTGTATGACCAGCGGGCAGACCTCCCCGTGTCCACGTTCATTGATCTGTTCACCCAAGCGCGCGAGCGTGTTGATGTTCTCGTATATGCCGCCGTGTTTCTGCATGAGGCATACCCGCGTCTCAATGACCTACTACGGGAGCGAGCCGCCGGAGGTTGCGCGGTGCGGATTGCCGTTGGCGACGCAGACAGCGAGAACGTCCAACAGCGAGGCACCGAAGAGAAGTTCGGACATGGAATTGAATCTCGTTGCCGACTCGCACTCATGCATTACCGGCCGCTGATCGGTACGCCAGGCATCGAAGTGCGCACGCACGCAACGACCCTCTACAACAGCATGTACCGCGCTGACGATCAGGTACTGGTCAATGCCCATGTCTTCGGCGTGAACGCCTACAGTGCACCCGTGTGGCATCTGCGGCGCAACAGCGACGGGGGAATTTTCGACACCTACGCCGAGAGCTTCGACGCGGTATGGGCCGCAGCTAAGCCCGTACAGGAAGGTTGACCCATGGCACGGACCGAGTATTACAACGATCCCGACGCGCCAAAGCCAAACACTCTTGTCGTCGCTGCCTCAGCGGTCGTCACGGACGAAGCCGGGCGCATTCTGCTTCAGCGCAGGGTCGATAGCGACCTGTGGGCACTCCCTGGTGGAGGCATGGAAATGACCGACTCGCTACCGGGCACGGCTGTACGGGAAGTCAAAGAGGAGACAGGGCTAGGCGTGGAAATCACGGGACTTGTCGGCACGTACACAGACCCGCGCCACATTATCGCGTACAGCGACGGGGAGGTACGGCGACAGTTCAACGTGTGTTTTACGGCGCGCGTAGTGGGTGGATCATTGGCTATCTCGGATGAGTCGTCAGAGCTTCGCTTTGTCGCGCCCGCAGAGGTTGACGCGCTACCCATGCACCACACCCAACGGCTACGGATTCAGCATTTCCTAGAGCATCGACCGACGCCCTACCTGGGGTAGTTGCGCGCAGCCAGAAACGGCCCTCAGAGCCACCGGAAACCATCCGGAGCCCCGAGGGCCGTTCTCATCTCTGCGGAGCCGGTAGACGGCCCACAATGGAACCTGACGTAACGTTAATTACGACTCTGCATAACGAAACCAGCCCGAGCCGGCACGGCCTGCAACGGGAATAACGGGATATGGCGGACCATCGTTGGTCCGATCTCGTTACCCCCTGCCTCTGAGGCAGATCGGCGCGGTTGACCGCCCCGACCACCACCTCGACCAGCACCTCGCTCTCGCCGGGCACCGGATCCGGGACCTCCTCCCACACCAGTGCCTCGGGCCCACCAGGTTCGGGAATCGTGATCGCACGCATGCGGCGAGGCTACTTCCGGGGGTTCCGTGGGTCGAGGGGCAGGGCCTGGCGGCAAAGGTGACGACAGGCCTTAATCCTGAGGCAAGCGCCGGGTGTCGGGCGCGACGTGCGTATCCGGCGTGACTCTCACAATGGTGATAAGACGGTCCGTCAACTGGAGCTGGCGCACGGCCGGTTCGTCGTATCCCAGCACCCGATGCCCTCTCACAACACTGACCACCAGGTCGTCGACCTCCCGCGGCCCGCGCCCCACCTCGGCCTTGACGACCGGTCGTTCCACGATGTCGAGCCCGCTGCCCTGCTGGATGAGGTCCTCCAGGACCATTCCGGCGCTGGGGCTCAGCACGGAGAGGCCGAGCAGCCGTCCGGCCGCGCTCGCGCTGGTGATGACGACGTCGGCGCCGGACTGGCGCAGCAGCGGCGCGTTCTCCTCCTCCCGCACCGCGGCCACGATTTTCGCCCCACGGTTGAGCTGCCGGGCTGTCAGCGCTACAAGCACGGCGGTGTCGTCGCGCTGCGTCGCGATGATGATCTGTCGCGCCCTCTGCACCTCGGCCCGGATCAGCACGTCGCTGCGCGTGGCATCGCCCACCACACCCGCGTACCCGTCCGCGGTCGCCGCGTCGATCACCTTGCTGCTGGGGTCGACGACCACCACCTGCTCCTTTTTCAGCCCCGTCGCACACACGGTGTGAATCGCGGAGCGCCCCTTCGTCCCGAAACCGATGACAACGGTGTGCTCTCTCAAAGCCGTCCTCCAGCGGTTCAGTCGCCACTCCTCCCGGGTCCGTTCGGTGAGGACCTCGAGCGTGGTGCCGACCAGGATGATCAGGAACAGCACGCGCAGCGGCGTGATCACGAAGATGTTGGTGAGCCGGGCGGCGTCACTGACCGGGGTGATGTCGCCGTATCCGGTGGTGGAGAGGGTGACGGTCGCGTAGTAGAACGCGTCGAGCAGGTCGACCGCGCCGCCGTCGGAACTGTCGTTGTAGCCGTCGCGGTCGAGGTAGACGAGGAATGCGGTCGCGACCAGGAGCAGCAGCGCCATCGCGACCCGCCTGGTGACTTGGCGCAGAGGGCGTTGCACAGCTCGGCGGGGAAGATTCACCCGGTGGGTCACAAGATGTTCGTCTGCCTGGCGGGCGATCGCGTCCTGGCCCGGAAGTTTCACGTGAAACACCCCCCGATCCGGTTCATGTGAGGCATGCCCCGATCCCGGCCGTCGCCCAGGGAAGGTCGAGGATCTCCAGCTCCTGGCCGGGGCGTCCGCCGCCAGGCGGGACGACCGCAAGCGCGTCGGCCACGGCGATGCCGCGCAGCATGGCCGGGCCGTTGTAGTGCAGCGGCACCGCCCGGTCCTCCCGCAGGACAACGGGGAGCAGCCTTGTGTCGTACGGGTGCCCTTGGACCGCGCCCTGGACGGGCAGCGCGTACGGATCAGGAGCCGCGCGTCCAGCGAGCGTACGCAGCAGCGGTTCGGCGAGCGTCATCAGGCCGGAGACGGCGGCGAGGGGGTTGCCGGGCAGGCCGACAAGGTACTGGTTCTCCTTGGTGCGGGCCAGGAGCATGGGGTGGCCGGGGCGCACCTTGACACCGTTCACCAGGAATTGGGCACCGATGTGGCGCAGAGTGGGGTGAACGTGGTCGACAGGACCCGCGGCGGTACCGCCGGTCGTGACGATGAGATCGGCGTCGGAGCCGGTGACGGCCTCCTGCAGCGCCCCGGCGTCGTCGCCGAGCCCGCGCACCGCCACGACGTCCACGCCGAGCGCGCGCAGCCAGGGCGGCAGCATCGGGCCGAGCACGTCCCGGATCAGGCCGTCATGGGGCAGGCCCTTGGTGAGCAACTCGTCGCCGAGGACGAGGACTTCGGCGCGTGGGCGTGGGACGGCGGCGACGGTGTCGTAACCGGCGGCCGCGGTGAGCCCGAGCACGGCCGGAGTGACCAGTGTCCCCGGCGCCAGGAGTGCGTCACCGGAGCGGCATTCCTGGCCGCGCGGGCGGATGTCCTGCCCATGCACGACGTCCCGGGTCGCGTGCAGCCGTCCCTTGTCGTCGGTGCGGCCGTGTTCCCTTCGGATGACCGCTGTGACGTCCTGGGGGACGCGCGCGCCGGTGGCGATCCGGACCGCCTCTCCATCGGTCAGCGCCTTGGGCGCGGCGTGCCCCGCGAGCACGTCCTCCGCCCGGATGTCCCACGGGCCCGGCCCGGCGACCGCCCAGCCGTCCATCGCGGACGTGTCGAACGACGGGAGGTCCGTGAGCGCGGTGAGGGGCGCGGCGAGTACGAGGCCCAGGGCGGCGTCGAGGGGGACGGAGACCGGGCCGGCCGGTGTGCGGGGGGCTCGCCCGGCGATGGCGCGGGCTTGTGGCCAGGGGATGGCGGTGGACTCAAGCTGGCTCTGGCCCTGATTCCGATGTGCACGGCCCTCGTCCCGCGCTGAGGAGGGTCCGGGACCGGGCGCGCCTACAGCTCCGGAGTCGTCCGGCACGCGGGCTTCGTCCTTGACCAAGGCGAGAGCCTCCTCGACGTCGAGGTCGACGTCCTCGTACCGCCCGCGGGCGGTCATCCGGCGTCCGGGCGGGCGTCGGGGCCGGTGGCCCCGGTGTCGGACGGGGTCGCGGAGGCTGTGCCCGGCGGGGTCGCGGTACCGGTGCCCGGCGGGGTCGCGGGGGCGTCCTCGTCCGCCCAGCGCAGCGCGAGCGCCGTCGCCTTGCGGGCCGCCTCCGCCACCGCCTCGGGGCCTCCCTTGGCCTGGGCCGCCGCGTAACCGACGAGGAACGTGGTCAACGGCGCCGCGGGCCGGGCCACACCGTGCGCGGCGTCGCGGGCCAGGTCCAGCAGGATGCCGGTGTCGACTTCGAGGTCGATGCCCAGCTCGTCCTTGACTGCGGAAATCCATTCATGCAACACGTGCACATGCTCCCTGATACGTGCCCGGGCGGCAGCGATGTCGTCCCAGGTGTCGCAGTCGAAGGACGCGACAGGGTCCGTGATACGGGTGAGGTCGAGCGCCTTGGTGAGCCGCCACAGCGGCAGCCCGGCCAGAGTGCCGTGCCCGGCGGCGAGTGCCGCCAGCTCGCGGCGCAGGGCCGCACCCCGGTACGCGGCCACAAGCGGCTGGTCGCGGCCGCCGGGGTCGGTGAGCAGCACGCCTTCGGTCGTCGTCGACCGAAGGGCCGTGATCAGCCGTCGTACCGTCCCTTCGTCCAGGAACGGCAGGTCGGCGGAGAGCACCGCGACACACTGCGCGGTGGTCCGCCGCAGCCCCGCGTCGAGCGCGACCAGTGGGCCCCCGCCGGGCGGATCCTCGCGGGCCCACTCCACCGGGCGCGCGGTGGCCCTGCGGTCGGCCACGACGACCGTGGTGGCGGCACCGGAACAGGCGGCCAGGACCCGGTCGAGCAGCGGCCGGCCGCCCACACTCACGCCGGGTTTGTCGACCCCGCCGAGCCGCCGGGCGGCACCCCCTGCGAGCACGACGGCGTCGTAGACATCGGCGCGGGTGTCGCCGGAGGGCTGGTACGCGGTCACCCCTCCGAGTATGCGTCCAGTCGCGATCACACGGAGCGCAGCAGCACCGCCGACTGTTCCACGCAGTCCGCCACATACCGCAGGAAACCGCCCGCCGTGCCGCCGTCGCACGCCCGGTGGTCGAAGGTGAGCGAGAGCTGCACGACCTGCCGCACCGCAAGCTCGCCCTTGTGTACCCAGGGCCTGGGGACGATCCGGCCCACACCGAGCATGGCCGCCTCGGGGTGGTTGATGATCGGCGTGGATCCGTCGACGCCGAAGACGCCGTAGTTGTTCAACGTAAAGGTCCCGCCGGTGAGTTCCGCCAGCGTGAGCGTCCCGGTCCGCGCCGCCTCGGTGAGCCGCTCGAACTCCGCGCTCAGCGACTCCGCGTTCCGTGTGTGTGCGTCCTTCACCACCGGCACGACGAGTCCCCGCTCAGTCTGCGCCGCGAAGCCGAGGTGCACCTCGCCGAGCTGGACGACCTCCCGGGCCTCCATGTCGACCGTCGCGTTGAGCTCGGGGAAGCGGGCGAGCGCGGCGGTGCAGATACGGGCGAGCAGCGCGAGCAGCGAGATCTTCGGGCCGCCGGCCTCATTCATGGCTGCGCGCGCGTGTATGAGTTCCGTCGCGTCGGCGTCCACCCAGCAGGTCGCCTCGGGGATCTCGCGGCGGCTGCGGGCGAGCTTGTCGGCGACGGCGCCGCGAACGCCCCGCAGGGGGATGCGCGTGCGGGGGGCTGCGGCTCCGGCTGCGACTGCGGCTTCGGGAACGCCTGCGGCGCGCGTGTGTGGGGCGGCCGCGGGCTCCGGCTCCGGCTCCCGCTCCGGCTCCGGCTCCCCAGGAACGAACGGCGCGGTCGTGGTCTGCGACGCCCGGGCGCGTGCACCGGCGGCGCGCGCCGCGTACTCCACGTCCGCTCGCAGAATCAGTCCGTCGGGGCCGGATCCGGCCAACTCCCGCAGGTCCAGGCCGTATTCCCGGGCCAGCCGACGCACCAGCGGGGAGATCACCGGCACGGGACCGTCGACGCGGCGTCCGTCGTCGGCGTCCGGCCGGCCCTCGGTTGGTGCGCCGTCCTGCCCGATGCGGCGGTTGGCCGTGTCGTGCTCCGTCGTTCCCACAGCCGGGCTTTCCTCGCGTCCGGCGACAGGCAGGTCCGCGTCGGAGGGGCCCGCACTCCGCCCCGCGGAGGGTGTGGCCACACTGCCCTCCCCGTGACCGGCGGACGACGCGTCCGCCTTGCCGGGCCCGTCCGTGGGCCTGCCCGGTGGCTGCCGCCCGGAAGCCGAAGCCGCGGGGCCGGCCGGCCGCACCCTCCCGCGCCGTGCGGGCGGCGTTCCCGTGCCGTACCCCACGAGTACGTTTCCGGAAGCCTCGTCCTCGCCGCCGGAGGCAGGCACGCCCACCGCCACCGTCAACAGCGGCGCTCCGACGGGGAGCTCCGTCCCCTCCTCACCGAAGCGGGCCGTGACCACTCCGCCGTACGGGCACGGAACATCCACCATCGCCTTGGCCGTCTCGACCTCGACGACGGGCTGGTCGACGGCCACGACATCGCCGACCTCGACGAGCCAGCGGACGATCTCAGCCCCGGTGAGGCCTTCACCGAGGTCGGGCAGCCTGAATTCGAGGACGTGGGCCATCAGTTCTCCGCCTCCCATTGCAGACGCGCCACCGCGTCCAGGATGCGGTCGACGCCGGGCAGATGGTGCCGCTCCAGCATCGGTGGAGGGTACGGGACGTCGAACCCGGCCACACGCAGCACCGGTGCCTCCAGGTAGTGGAAACACCGCTCGGTGACCCGCGCGGCGATCTCCCCGCCGGGCCCGCCGAAGCTCCCGGACTCGTGCACCACGACGGCCCGCCCCGTGTGCCGTACGGACGCGGAGACCGTCTCGTCGTCGAACGGCACCAGCGAGCGCAGATCGACAACCTCGAGCTCCCAGCCCTCGGCCTGTGCCGCCTCGGCCGCTTCCAGGCAGACGGGCAGCGACGGCCCGTACGTGATGAGTGTGGCGCTGATGCCCGAGCGCCGCACCACCGCACGGCCTACCGGTTCAACGGTCGGCGGTTCCTCGGGGTTCCAGGAGTCCTTCGACCAGTACAGGCGCTTGGGTTCGAGGAAGACCACCGGGTCGTCGGAGGCGATGGCGGCCCGCAGCAGCCCGTACGCGTCGGCGACCGTCGCGGGCGTGACGACGTGAAGCCCCGGAGTCGCCATGTAGTACGCCTCGGAGGAGTCGCTGTGGTGCTCCACGCCACCGATGCCTCCCCCGTAGGGGACGCGGATCGTGATCGGCAGGGGCATGGTGCCCCGCGTGCGGTTGCGCATCCTCGACACATGCGAGATCAGTTGCTCGAAAGCGGGGTACGCGAAGGCGTCGAACTGCATCTCCACGACCGGCCGCAGCCCGTACATGGCCATGCCGACGGCGGTCCCCAGGATGCCCGCCTCGGCGAGCGGCGTGTCCGTGCAGCGGTCCTCGCCGAACTCCTTGGCGAGCCCGTCGGTGACCCGGAACACACCTCCCAGCGTGCCGACGTCCTCGCCCATGACGTGGACGGCCGGGTCGTCGGCCATCGCGTCGCGCAGCGCGCGCCCGAGGGCCTGCGCCATGGTGGCCGGCTTCACCACGACGGTGGTCATCGCGCGGCTCCTTCCGACTCGTGGTGCCGCTCCGCGGCGGCCAGCTCGGCCCGCAACTGCGCCTCTTGTTCCAGGAGTTGGGTCGTAGGCTGGGCGTAGACGTGTGCGAACAGGTCCTTGGGGTCGAGCGCCGGGTCCTGGTTCATGCGCTCGCGCAGGTCGGCGGCCATCGCCTCGGCGTCCTCGCGCGCGGCCCGTATGCCGGCCTCGTCGAGGAGCCCGCGCTCGGTCAGCTCGTGCTCAAGTAGGCCGATCGGGTCGTGCGCGCGCCAGGCCTCGACTTCGGCCTGGCCGCGGTAGCGCATGTCGTCGTCGGCGTTCGTGTGGGCGTCGACGCGGTACGTCACCGCCTCCACAAGGGTCGGACCGCCTCCCGCGCGCGCGTTGGCCACGGCTTCGCCCAGGACCTCGTGCACCGCGGCGGCGTCGTTGCCGTCGACCAGGCGGCCGGGCATGCCGTAGCCGACCGCCTTGTGGGCGAGGGAGGGCGCGGCGGTCTGCCTGGCGAGCGGGACGGAGATCGCGAAGCCGTTGTTCTGGACGAGGAAGACGACCGGGGCCTGCCAGACGGCGGCGAAGTTCAGCGCCTCGTGGAAGTCGCCCTCGCTGGTGCCGCCGTCTCCGACCAGGGCGAGCGCGACCACGTCGTCGCCCTGGAGGCGCGCGGCATGTGCGAGGCCCACGGCGTGCGGGAGCTGGGTCGCCAGGGGGGTGCACAGGGGCGCGATGCGGTGCTCGCGGGGGTCGTAGCCGGTGTGCCAGTCGCCGCGCAGGAGTGTCAGGGCCTGCACGGGGTCGAGGCCGCGGGCGACAGCGGCGAGCGTGTCGCGGTAGCTGGGGAAGAGCCAGTCACGCTCTTCGAGGACGAGCGCGGCGGCGACCTGGCAGGCCTCCTGGCCGGTGGAGGAGGGGTAGACCGCGAGGCGGCCCTGCTTGGTGAGGGCCGTGGCCTGCGCGTTGTAGCGACGGCCGCGCACCAGCCCCCCGTACAGGCGTCGCAGCAGCCCGGGGTCGGCCGCGGCCGCCGCGTCCGTGCCGAGGACGCGGTGCGGCAGCGCGTCGGGCAGCAGCGGAGCGGGGTCGGTGCGGGGCTGCCAGGCAGGCGGCGGGGTGGGCCGGTAGGCGCCCCGCTGCTCCATGACCGTCATGACGGCACCTCCTCGTGGGAGTGGGTCGGCGGCACACCGGTTGTGATGCGCCTCGCCTACCGATTGTTCGGTCGTCGGCACATTTTGGCTACAGGCACCTCCAGGCTGTGGACAAACGGTTCTCCACAGCCTGGGATGGACGCAGTACGTCCATGGTAGGGAGGCGGGGGGACATGGCACCTGAACAAATGGTCGAGGGGCCGGAGGGCGGCCGCGGCGCCCTTCTTCCGCGCCCGCTGGACGCCGTCGACCGGGACATCCTGCAGATGCTGCGCTCGGACGGCCGCGCCTCGATACGTTCCGTGGCCGAGCGTGTCCATGTGTCACGGGCCAACGCGTACGCGCGCATCAACCGGCTCATCGAGGATGGCGTGATCCGCGGCTTCGGCGCCCGGATCAACCATGAGCGGGCCGGGCAGGGCGCCGCCGCGTACATCACCCTGAAGATCGTGCAGAACTCCTGGCGCGCCGTGCGCGAACAGCTGCGGGCGCTCCCCGAGGTGGCCCATATCGCCCTGGTCAGCGGCGACTTCGACGTACTGCTCCTGGTGCATACGCCGGACAACAGAAATCTGCGCGAACTGGTGCTGACCAGGCTCCAGTCCATCCCCGAGGTACGCAGCACACGGACGCTGCTCGTGTTCGAGGAGGAGGACGTGGAACCGGAGGGCTGAGATCGAAGGTGGCCGACCGCCCCTCAGCCCTCCTTGCGCAGTCCCTCGAAGACCAACCGCACGACCGCGTCGGCGACTTCGCTTTCGCCCGTGCCCCGGCCGTCGGGCCGGTACCACTCGACCAGCGAGTTGATCATCCCGAAGACCAGCCGGGTGGCGAGCCCGAACTCCACGTCGGCGCGGACGTCGCCGTCGGCCGCCGCCGCCTTCAGGAGCTCGGCCACGCGGTGGTCGAACTCCCGGCGCCGCTCCAGGGCCCAGCGCTCGGTGTCGGTGTTGCCGCGCACACGCAACAGGAGCGTCACGTACGGCAGTTCGGCGGTGAGCACCTCGACCATGCGCCGCGTGACGTACTCCAGGCGCTCCACGGCACGCCCACCGCGCGCGTGCTCCTCGTCGAGGATCCCGAAGAGCCCGTCAAGCGCCCGGCTGACGGCGCGGCGCAGCAGTTCCTCCTTGCCCGCGATGTGGTGGTAGATCGACGACTTGGAGATGCCGGCCGCCTTGGAGAGATGCTCCATGGACGTGCCGTCGTAGCCCCGCTCGTTGAAGACCTGTACGGCGACGGAGAGCAACGTCTCCGGTGTGTAGGTGTCACGCTTGGCGGTGGTCATGTGGTGCCCTCCCGCTTGTCCGCGGCGTGCCCGTGGCGGTACAGCGCGAGAGAGGGCGCGTAGCGGCCCGACGGTTCCCGCAGATGGAGCTCCTCCAGGAGGTCGTGCGCCCAGACCCTGCCGAGCCTGCGGCCCCATTCGAAGGGCCCCAGCGGGTAGTTGACGCCCAGCCGCATCGCCGTGTCGACGTCCTCCTCGGTGGCCACCCCCTTGGAGACGGCGTCGTGAGCCAGGTCGACGATCCGCGCCACGGTCCGGGCGACGATCATGCCGGGCGCGTCCCCGATGACGCTGACGTCCTTGCCGAGTGCCTGGAAGAGTCCGGTGGCCTCGACGAGGGTCTGCTGCCGGGTGTCCTGTGAGGCGCACAGGGCGATCCGGGTCGCCCTCCGGTAGTCGAGCGCCAGGGGCAGGCAGTCGTCCGAAACGGCCTCCTCGAGCTCGCGGAACAGCTGCTGCTTGACGTCGAGCCGCTCCAGGACGGCCTCGACCACGAGATTCGAGCCGGCGAGTTCGGAAAGGCTCTCGGCCGGGCATAGCCGGGCGCGCGCGGCGTGCCGGTCGCCGCCGCTCAGCCGGCCCTTCTCGACAAGCCGGTCAAGACGGGCCCCGATGGCTTCGGCCGCGGCCCGAGCGCGGCCCGGCACTGCGTCGTACAGCCGCACCGGGTGGCCGGCGACCAGCGCGACCTGGGCTATGCCCTGGCCCATGGTGCCGGTGCCGACGACGGCCACCGGGTCGGCGAGGTCGAGTGCTGTCATGCTCGCGATCCTCCCGCACGAGGTTTTCCACAGGCTCGGCGGACCCCCTTGTACCGACCGATCGTTCGGTTACTCTAACTCTGACTGCCCATTCCCGCCCAGGTCGGAGCTCAACGGAGAGCTCTTGAGACGAGGAGATGGTCCCTGATGGCCGCCGCCGAACTCACCGCGCACCAGCTGATCACCCAGCACCGGCCCACCCTCGACCGGGCGCTGGAAGCCATCCGCACGCGCGCGTACTGGTCACCGCACCCCGAGCACCCCAAGGCGTACGGCGAGAACGGCAGCCTGGGCGTGGCGGAGGGCAAGGCCGCCTTCGACGCCCTGCTGGACGGCCGCCTGGATCTCGGCCAGCCCGGCACCGACGACTGGGTGGGCGGCGAAGCGTCCCCGTACGGCATCGAGTTGGGGATCACCTACCCGCACGCGGACATCGACGTACTGCTCCCGGCCATGCGGGCGGGAGGGCGCGCATGGCGTGACGCGGGCGCCGAGGCACGTGCCGTGGTGTGCCTGGAGATCCTCAAGCGGATCAGCGATCGCACGCACGAGTTCGCGCACGCGGTCATGCACACCAGCGGTCAGGCCTTCATGATGGCGTTCCAGGCGGGCGGCTCGCACGCCCAGGACCGCGCCCTGGAGGCGGTGGCGTACGCGTATGCGGAGCAGGTCCGTACCCCGGTCACCGCCGAGTGGACCAAGCCCCAGGGCAAGCGCGATCCGCTCGCGCTGAACAAGCGGTTCACGCCCGTGCCCCGCGGCATCGCACTGCTGATCGGCTGCAACACCTTCCCGACGTGGAACGGCTATCCGGGCCTGTTCGCCTCCCTCGCCACGGGTAACGCGGTCCTGGTGAAACCCCACCCGCGCGCGGTGCTGCCACTCGCGCTCACCGTCCAGGTGGCCCGCGAGGTGCTCGCCGAGGCGGGCTTCGACCCGAATGTGGTTGCCCTGGCCGCCGAGCGCCCTGGAGAGGGCATCGCCAAGACACTGGCCCTACGCCCGGAGATCCGGATCATCGACTACACGGGCTCGACGGCGTTCGGCGACTGGCTGGAGACCAACGCCCGACAGGCGCAGGTCTACACGGAGAAGGCGGGCGTCAACACGGTGATCGTGGAGTCGACCGACAACTACCAGGGGATGCTGTCGAACCTGGCCTTCTCCTTGTCCCTCTACAGCGGCCAGATGTGCACGACCCCGCAGAACCTGCTGATCCCCCGCGACGGCATCCGCACGGACGCCGGCCCCAAGTCGTACGACGAGGTGGTCGCCGACCTGGCGAGGTCGGTCGGCGGACTCCTCGGGGACGACGCCCGTGCGCTCGCCCTGCTCGGCGCGATCGTGAACCCGGAGGTGACGGCCCGCCTGGAGGCCGCTGCCGGGCTGGGCGAAGTCGCCCTCGCCTCACGGGAGATCAGCAACCCGGAGTTCCCGGACGCGGTCGTCCGTACGCCGGTGATCGTCAAACTGGACGGTGCCAAGCCGGACGCCGAGGCGGCCTACATGAGCGAGTGTTTCGGACCGGTCTCCTTCGCCGTCGCCGTCGACTCGGCCGCGGACGCCGTGAAGCTGCTGCGACGCACGATCGGCGACAAGGGTGCGATGACGGTCGGCGCGTACACGACCTCGGAGGAGGTCGAGCAGTCCGTGCAGGAGGCCTGTCTGGAGGAGTGCGCCCAGCTCTCGCTGAACCTGACCGGAGGGGTCTACGTCAACCAGACGGCGGCCTTCTCGGACTTCCATGGATCGGGCGGCAACCCGGCGGCGAATGCGGCACTGTGCGACGGGGCCTTCGTGGCCAACCGCTTCCGGGTGGTGGAGGTGCGAAGGGAGGCGTGAGCCTGCCTTCGCACGGTCCCGCCGGGCAGGTATCAGGGCTGCCCGGCACGACCTGGCTCCCCGGCCCCGCTCTCTGCCCTGCCCCCGGTCGCGCTCCAGTGGAACAGCGTCATGGCCACACTGGTCGCGAGGTTGTAGCTGGAGACCTGTGGGCGCATCGGCAAAGACACCAGGTGGTCGGTGCGGGCGCGCAGTTCGGCGGACAGGCCGCTGCGCTCGGAGCCGAAGGCGAGCACGGCGTCGTCCGGGAGCTTCAGGCCACGGATGTCCTCGCCTTCCGGGTCGAGGGCGAACACCGGGCCGGGGGGCAGCTCGGCCACGGCCAGCCTCTCCACGGCCGTGGCGAAGTGCAGGCCCGCTCCAGCGCGTACGACCGCGGGGTGCCAGGGGTCGAGCGTGCCCGTCGTGACCACGCCCATCACGCCGAAGCCGGCGGCGAGGCGGATCACGGCTCCGGCGTTGCCCAGATTGCGGGGGTTGTCGAGGACGACGACGGGTGCCGGACGGGGCGTTTGGGCCAGCGTCTCCACATTGCCCGCAGCGGAGGGGCGTACCGCGAGGGCGGCCACCGCGGTGGGGTGCGGGCGTGGGACGAGGGCTTTGAACGTCGCCGCGGGTACCTCCACAAGCAGCTCGTCGAGCGTGTCCCCTACGTCCGGGGCCAGCTCCTCGGCCAGCGCGAGGGCGCCCCGCCGGTCTGTGGTGACGGCCACCGGAATCCGGGCCCGGAAGCGCACGGCGTGCTTGAGGGCATGGAAGCCATCGAGCAGCACGGAGGTGTCGGCGAGCCGGTGCCAGGCGCGTACGGGGTCGTTAGGGACCGTCATGCCGTGAAGCCTACGGGTGGCTGCTCGGCCGTCTCGGGGGTGCGCGCATCGCCCTTGCGCGGCCCCGGCAGCGTACGGTCGCCGCGTGAAAACAGCCCGTCACGTGCGCGTGCCATCCCGCGGCCGAGGCGTCGCAGCAAGGACGTCGGCAGGAATACGGAGTCCGCCACGATCATCGCCAGAGAGAAGAAGGGCAGGCCGAGAACCACGGCGATCACGGCGTGCTCGGTGATCATGACCGCCAGCAGCACGTTCTTCACCCGCCGGTTGAACAGCGTGAAGGGGAAGGCGACCTGCATGATGACCGTCCCGTACGTCACCAGCATCACCAGCGTGCCGTTCGCGGTCAGCACGTCGGTGAGTGCGGGCCAGGGCGAGAAGTAGTCGAGGTGGAGCGGGTAGTAGACGGCGGTGCCGTCCTGCCAGCGCGAGCCCTGGATCTTGTACCAGCCGGCGGTCGCGTAGATCAGACACGCCTCAGCCATGATCACGAACAGGGCGGCGTTGTGGACGAGGTTCGCGACGACATCGAGCAGGATCCGCGGCTCCAGGGCCTTTCCGGAGTTTCCCGTCGTCCGCCCGGAGGACCTTCGCCGCGGCGAAGGCAGGAAACTCCAGACAGGCCCTGGGGGCCGCGCACGGCGTCCGACGATCCACCAGAGGCCCTGCACCGCCCACAGCCCCCATAGGACCGTGAGCCAGCCTCCCAGCCAGCCGCTGGTGATCCGGCCTGTGAGCGTGGCCACGGCCAGGGCGAGTCCGAGTACGACCCACAGGGCGGGGCCGACCAGGTCGGGGCCCGGCCACCCGCCACGCGCACGTGCCTCACCCGCACGACGTTCCCGCCGCTCGTCCAGTGACCACACCTGACCGCAGCGCGTGAAGACCAGGTATATCGCCATCAGATGGATGACGTTGTCGCCGCCGTCCCCCATGAAGATGCTGCGGTTCTGCAGCGAGAGCACGCCGAACATGAACAGCACGGACATGGTGCGGGTGCGCCAGCCGATCAGCAGCAAGGCGCTCGACAGCAAGGCCAGCACGTAGACGATCTCGAACCAGACCTGGCTGTCGGACCACATCAGGGCCGTGAAGGCCCGGTTTTCGGCGATGAGCTGCTGAGCGAGGCTCCAGCTCCACGGGCCCTCGGGCCCGTACATCTCCTGCCGGTGCGGGAACTCACGCAGCAGGAACAGCAGCCAGGTGGCCGCGAAGCCGATGCGGATCACGGCGGTCTGATACGGACCGAGCGCCGAACCGGTGACCCTGGAGATGCTGCGCGCGAGCATCCCGTCGACGTGAGGCCCGCGCTCGAAGCCGCTCTTGCGCTCAAAGCCACTCTTGGGCTCGTAGCCACCGATCATCGGGCGCTCGCCTCCGTCCCCACGGCACGTGTGTCCGCCGCCCGGTCGACCTTCGTCACCGGCCACCAGGGCAGCTCACGGACGACGGGCTTTTGGGACACCTGCTCCTTGCTCCAGTCGGGAGGCGTCACATCGGTCGTACGGGAGCGGACCTGGACCCGTTGGACGACGGAACCGTGGCCGCCCGCCTCCTCGCGGTCGAGGCGCAGCACCACGATGCGGCGCAGATAGCGCTCCGCGAGAGCGCCGCGCAGGCCGGCGGGACGGTCCTCGGTGTCATGCGTGCCCGCATAGAAGTCCCAGGCCCGGCGCAGTTCGTTCTGTTGCGTGTGGCTGGGCAGCAGATTGCCGTCGATGGCAGCTCCGTCCAGCGCGGAGAGGTCGTACCAGCTGGTCGTTTCGAGACCGCCGTCCGCGGCCAGCACCTCGGCGCGGACCTGGACCGCGATGTTCTGCTGCATCGGGTTGGGCGCGAAGAGCTTCCAGTTCTGCTCGAACTCGGGATAGACCCACTCGTCGATCGCCTGCCCGTGCTGTTTGGTGACCGTGTTCAAGGGCGCGACGTGCAGGAACACCATGCCGAGGTGCACACAGGTGGCAACCGCGACGACCGCGAGGGCAAGGGCCGCAGCAATCTGGTATCGGAGGGAGAGGGCGGCGATGCCGGTGGGCGGCCAGGGCGCGGGGGCGTCCGATGGAGGCGCGGGATCGTCGGGCGGGGGCGCGGGATCGTGGGGCGGGGGATCGTGGGGCGGGGGCGCGGCCGGGGCCAGCCGATCGTTCGACGGGAGCCCGGCAGGGGCTGCGCGGTCGTTCGACAAAAAAGGCGTGGGGACGGTGGCCTCGGGCTCGCCCGGCGGCTCGTGGGCGTTCATGCCCTCGTCATACGCGTCCATTCCGCCCCGTTCTCACATGTCGGCCAGATTCCCGTCCCGTCGCCGGTCGGCGAGGTGCCGCCGTACCGCCCACACGGCGCCGCGTCCGCGGCGTTCGTACCGGAACGGTACTCAGGAGCGGCCTCCCGGCACAGGCCCAGGGGCCATAGCGGCCACAGCGGCCACAGCGGCCAGTCGCCCACGAGGTTATCCACAGCGGTTGACACCTTACGGCCCTCGTCCCACCATTGAATCGAACGAACCGAACGATCGGTCGGGAACTCGCTCGGGATCGAGGGGAACCGCATGGCGACAGAAGCCGCGCACCGGACGGCCCGCGCACCGGCGGACGGGACAGCGGACGAAGCCGCGCGGACAGCGGCGTACAAGGCTGTCTTCGACGCCGCCGTGGCAGCCGACGAGCGCATCGAACCGCGCGACTGGATGCCCGATGCCTACCGATCGACGTTGGTCCGACAGATGGCGCAGCACGCCCACTCCGAGATCATCGGCATGCAGCCGGAGGCCAACTGGATCACCCGCGCCCCCTCTTTGCGCCGCAAGGCGATCCTGATGGCCAAGGTCCAGGACGAAGCCGGGCACGGGCTGTACCTCTACGGCGCGGCGGAAACCCTCGGCACCAGCCGCGACGAGTTGCTCGACAAGCTGCACACGGGCCGCCAGAAGTACTCGTCGATCTTCAACTACCCAACGCTGACCTGGGCGGACGTCGGCGCCATCGGCTGGCTGGTGGACGGCGCCGCGATCACCAACCAGGTACCCCTGTGCCGCTGCTCGTACGGGCCGTACGCCCGCGCGATGGTCCGCATCTGCAAGGAGGAGTCCTTCCACCAGCGCCAGGGATACGAGCTGCTGCTGACCCTCAGCCGCGGCACCCCGGAGCAGCACGAGATGGCGCAGGACGCGGTGAACCGCTGGTGGTGGCCGTCGCTGATGATGTTCGGCCCGCCTGACGACGAGTCCGCCCACTCCGCGCAGTCCATGGCCTGGAAGATCAAGCGGCACTCGAACGACGAGCTGCGCCAGCGCTTCGTGGACATCTGCGTCCCGCAGGCCGAGTCACTCGGACTGACGCTTCCCGACCCGGAGCTGCGGTGGAACGAGGAGCGGGCGCACCACGACTTCGGCGCGATCGACTGGACGGAGTTCTGGGAGGTCCTCCAGGGCAAGGGACCGTGCAACGAACAGCGGACAGCCCAGCGGAAGCGGGCCCACGACGAGGGTGCGTGGGTACGGGAGGCCGCCGCGGCGTACGCGGACAGGCAGGCGATCAGGACGAGTGAGGCCAGAAAAGCCGGCGGGGCGAGTGACCGCGACAGTCAGGCGGACCGGACGGACGGAAAGGAGCGATCATGACCACCAACGACTGGCCTCTGTGGGAGGTCTTCGTGCGCTCGCGCCGCGGCCTTTCGCACACCCACGCCGGCAGCCTGCACGCACCGGACGCCGAGCTGGCCCTGCGCAACGCCCGCGACCTGTACACACGGCGCGGCGAGGGCGTCTCGGTCTGGGTCGTCCCGTCCGCCGCGATCACGGCGTCCTCGCCGGACGAGAAGGACCCGTTCTTCGAGCCGGCCGCCGACAAGCCCTACCGACACCCGACGTTCTACGAGATCCCGGAAGGGGTGAAGCACCTGTGACGATCAACGCCGGTTCCACGGCCGCCCTCGCCCTCGGCGACGACGCGCTGGTGCTCTCGCACCGCCTGGGGGAGTGGGCGGGCTACGCGCCCGTCCTCGAAGAGGAAGTGGCCCTCGCCAACATCGCCCTCGACCTGCTGGGCCAGGCGCGGGTGCTGCTGTCGATGGCCGGCGACGAGGACGAGTTGGCGTATCTCCGTGAGGAACGCGCTTTCCGCAATCTCCAGCTCGTCGAGCAGCCGAACGGCGACTTCGCCCACACGATCGCCCGCCAGCTGTACTTCTCCACGTATCAGCGGCTGCTGTACGGGGAACTGGCCGCCGGGGACGGTGAGTTCGCTGCGCTCGCGGCCAAGGCCGTCAAGGAGGCCGCCTACCATCAGGACCACGCCGAGCACTGGGCGCTGCGGCTCGGCGACGGCACGGCCGAGAGCCATGAGCGGATGCGGCGGGCGTGCGAGGCGCTGTGGCGGTACACGGGTGAGATGTTCCAGCGGGTCGAGGGAGTGGACGTCGACTGGGAGGCCCTGGGGACCCGTTGGTCGGAGTCCGTCTCCGCCGTCCTGCGCCGGGCGACCCTCGACGTGCCGGAGGGACCGCGCTTTGGGGCATGGACCGCGGGCGCCGGACGACAGGGGCTGCACACGGAGCCGTTCGGGCACATGCTCGCCGAGATGCAGCATCTGCACCGCAGCCACCCGGGGGCGTCATGGTGACCAGGAAGCACCCCTTCGCAGAGGAGGCGACCCCGCTCGCAAGGGAAACGGCCCTGCTCAGAGAGGAGACGACCGTCCTGGAAGAGGAGACGACCGTCCTCGAAGAGGAGCTGCGCACACTCGCCGGGTCCGTGCCGGACCCCGAACTGCCCGTGCTCACCCTGGAAGAACTGGGCGTGCTCCGCGCGGTCCACGTTCATGGCGCCGGCTCGGTCGAGGTCGAGCTGACGCCGACGTACACCGGCTGCCCGGCCGTCGAGGCCATGGCGTCGGACATCGAGCGGGTACTGCACGAGCACGGTGTGGCGGGGGTGACCGTCCGCACCGTGCTCTCCCCGGCCTGGACGACGGACGACATCTCGGAGGAAGGACGCCGCAAGCTTCGGGAGTTCGGGATAGCGCCGCCGCGTGCGCAGCGGGCGACGGCTCCGGTTCCGGTGTCGCTCGGCCCCACGCGTACGGCCGCGGATGACGGCGCCACCGGGCATGCCCCGGAGAAACCGGCGACAGAGCCCGTGCGCTGTCCGCACTGCGGCTCGGCCGACACCGAACTGCTCAGCCGGTTCTCGTCCACCGCGTGCAAGGCGCTGCGGCGCTGTCTGTCCTGCCGTGAACCGTTCGACCACTTCAAGGAGTTGTGATGACCCGCTTCCACACGCTCCTGGTGACCGAGGTCGACCGGCTCACCGACGACTCCGTGGCCCTGACCCTCGCGGTGCCGCCGGAGCTGCGCAAGGAGTTCCGGTACGCGCCGGGTCAGCACCTGGCCCTGCGGCGCACGGTCGACGGCGTGGAGACACGGCGCACGTACTCGATCTGCTCGCCCGCGTCCACGGACGGCGACGGTCCTCGGACGCTGCGGGTGGGGGTGCGGCTGGTCGAGGGCGGGTCCTTCTCGACGTACGCGCTCAAGGAGATCGGTGTCGGCGACGAACTGGAGGTGATGACGCCGGCCGGCCGGTTCACGCTCGAACCGGCACCCGGGTTGTACGCGGCCGTGGTCGGCGGAAGTGGCATCACGCCGGTGCTGTCGATCGTCACGACGTTGCTGGCGCGGGAGCCCGAGGCACGGTTCTGCCTCATACGCAGCGACCGCACATCCGCCTCGACGATGTTCCTGGAGGAGGTCGCCGACCTGAAGGACCGCTATCCGGAACGGTTTCAGCTGGTGACGGTGCTCTCCCGGGAGGAGCAGCAGGCCGGTCTGCCCTCCGGACGACTCCACCGTGAGCGACTGACAGGGCTGCTTCCGGCGCTGCTGCCGGTCGAGGCGGTCGCGGGCTGGTTCCTGTGCGGGCCGTTCGGGCTGGTGCAGGGGGCACAGCGGGCGTTGCGCGGGCTCGGGGTCCAGCGGAGCCGTATCCACGCGGAGATATTCCACGTGGACGCCGGGGCCGCGCCCGCTGCTACCGTGCCGGCTCCCGCGCACAGCACGGTGACCGCGCGGCTCGACGGGCGTACAGGCACCTGGCCGGTGCGGGACGGCGAGCCACTCCTGGAGACGGTACTGCGCAACCGCGCCGACGCGCCGTACTCCTGCAAGGGCGGGGTGTGCGGAACCTGCCGGGCCTTCCTGGTCTCCGGTGAGGTGCGCATGGACCGCAACTTCGCGCTGGAGCCGGAGGAGACGGCAGCGGGATATGTGCTGGCCTGCCAGTCCCATCCGGCCACGCAGAAGGTGGAGCTGGACTTCGACCGGTGAGCTCCGCTCGCTGACCGTTGCCTTCTCGTCTCGGCGCCCTGCGTGCCTTGCCGTTCCTTTTCATAGAACTCGTTCTACCTTGGCTCTCCGTCAGACCCGTCAGACCCGTCAGACCCGTCAGATCCGTCAGATCCGTCAGATCCGTCAGATCCGTCCGGTGGACCGGTGCGTGGGAGGACAGGGCGGCCTCCCTGAACCTGCCTTCAGCGCGTCCGCGCCCCGCACTTCGCCAGTAGGGCTTTTTTCGGGTACGACCTTGGTGACGGCACTCGTACGCGCGGATGCCGCAGTGAGCGGCTGTGGCCTGTGCAAAGAGGACTGACGATCCATCATCGGACGCCTCGGCCGTTCGATGTTTGCGCACGTCGCAGCGACTCGACAAAGTCCTGCCAGTGCCTCGGTAGGCGACGTTTGTCTGTCAAGGAGCGGCGTGCGGTGCGTGCTCTCGGCGTGCCGCCGGAAGTCCTCGTACGGGACGTACGTGGGCTTTCGGCTGGTGCGGCGAGGGTGCGTGGCGGGCGTCGCGACGGGGCGAACG
>CBFGQM010000012.1:0-32993 GCA_965650905.1 uncultured Streptomyces sp.
GACCGCACGATCGCGGTGCTGGGCCTGGCCTTCAAGCCGAACACCGACGACATGCGCGAGGCCAAGAGCCTCGAGGTGGTGCGCCTGCTCCACGCGGCGGGCGCGCAGCTGCGGGCCTATGACCCGGTGGCGATGGACAACGCGCGACCGATGATGCCCGAGGGCGTGGTGTTCTGCGAGTCGGCCTACGAGGCGGCGGCGGGGGCGGACGGGGTCGCCCTGCTCACCGAGTGGAACGAGTTCAAGTACCTGAACCTCGACCGGCTGCGCGGGCTCCTGCGGCGCCGTCTGATCTTCGACGCGCGCAACCTCTACGAGCCCGAGCGCATGCGGCGGCTCGGCTTCGAGTACTACTCGATCGGGCGCAAGCCCGTGCTGGCGGGCTGAGGGTCGGACCGGTGCGGGTCCTCGTGACGGGCGGGGCCGGCTTCATCGGCTCTCACCTGTGCGAGCGGTTGCTTCACGAGCACCACGACGTGGTCTGCGTGGACAACTTCCTGACATCCAGCCCCGACAACGTCGAACATCTCATGGGCGACCGGCACTTCCAGTTGAATCACTGGGACATCACCCGGGGCCTGGACATGCCCGGCCCGGTGGACGCCGTGTTCCATCTGGCATCACCCGCCTCGCCCGCGGACTACCTGAAACTGCCCCTGGAGACGCTTCGTGTGGGGTCGGCCGGCGCCTGGCACTCCCTGGACCTGGCCGCCGCGAAGGGTGCCCGCTTTCTGCTGGCGTCGACCTCCGAGTCGTACGGCGACCCGCTGGTCCATCCGCAGCCCGAGAGCTACTGGGGCCACGTCAACCCAGTCGGCCCCCGCTCGGTGTACGACGAGGCGAAACGCTTCGGTGAGGCACTCACCATGGCCTACCGCAGAACCCGCGGCGTGGATGCCAAGATCGTGCGCATCTTCAACACCTTCGGCCCGCGGATGCGGGCGGACGACGGACGGGCCATCCCCACCTTCATCGGCCAGGCACTGCGCGGAGAACCGATCACCGTCACCGGCGACGGCAGCCAGACCAGGTCCCTGTGCTACGTCGACGACCTGGTCGACGGGTTGCTGCGGATGCTCGCGAGCGACCACGGCGGTCCGGTCAACCTCGGCAATCCCCACGAGGTCTCCATGCTCGAACTGGCCCAGTGGATCGGCAAACTGACCAAGGCGACCTCCGAGATCACGCTGATCCCCCGCCCCCAGGACGACCCGGAACGGCGGCGCCCGGACATCTCCCTGGCCCGCGAGCTGCTGGACTGGGAGCCCATGACTCCGGTGGAACGCGGCCTGTGCGACACCATCAAAGACTTCCGTCTCCGCCTCAAGTCCGAGGAACTCGCCGGACTCGGGAACCGGCGCGCCACCTCAGCGCTGAGCCACCAAGCGCGCTCATGACCGCCCCGACGAGTTCCCAGAGGGCGCGCACGGCCCCCACCGCCCCCGTGGTCGAGTGTCTCGGCGTGCCCATCACGGCTCACACCCGCGAGAGCGCGGCCCGGCACGTCCTGCACCTTGCCCACCGCAACCGCGAGGCACGCCGTGATCACGCCGACGGATCGGACGTCATGGGCGGCATCCGGCGTGGCAGCGACGTTCACCTCTCCAACGCCTACACGCTCTCCCTCGCGGACCAGAACACCGGACTCCACAGCCTGCTCCGCTCGGCCTCTCTGAACCTCCCCGACGGCCAGTCGGTCGTCTGGGCCAGCCGGCTCCTCCACCGCAGCACCGCCCTTCCGGGCACACGTGTATACGGGCCCGACCTCCTTCTGGACGTCTTCGCCCAGAGCCAGAACACCGACCTGCGGCACTACCTCCTCGGCTCCACGCCAGACGTACTGCAGGCGCTGCACCGGGAACTGGGTAGGCGCTTCCCCCGGGCACGGATCACCGGCACCTGCTCTCCGCCCTTCCGGCCGTTGACCGCCCATGAACTGCGGCAACAAGCGCAGGACATCCGTGCCGCGGGGGCAGACATCGTGTGGGTGGGGCTCGGCACCCCCAAACAGGATCGCTGGGCCGCCGACCTGTGCGCCGAACTGCCCGTGGTGGCCGTCGCGGTGGGCGCGGCGTTCGACTTCATCGCCGGCACCAAGCCGCAGGCACCACCCTGGATGCGGCACAACGGGCTGGAATGGGTGTTCCGTCTCGGCTGCGAGCCACGCCGCTTGTGGCGGCGATACCTGTTCGGCAACGCGCGTTTCATTCGTGGGCTCGTACGCCAGGCAACTCTCCCCGAGCGAAGGAACAGCAGGAACAGCAGGGGAGCCCACGGCACGGCCGATCGTCTGAATTCGGGCCGACTCGTCAGCCAGGGTCCCGGAGAATCCCCGCAGGCTTCCTAAGGTGCGGCCATGACGAACACCCAGGCCAAACCCTCGATGGGGGACCTGCAGGAGCGAGACCACGGAACCGGCCATGACTATGCCCAGGGCTCCCCGCATATCCGCCACCACACCCTGCGTGACCGGCTGATCGCTGACCTCCACACCCTGGTTCAAGAGGTCCTCGACCGGAATGGAACATGCCGGGTGCTCGAACTGGGAGCCGGGCACGGCACCTTCACCGACCACCTGGTGGCCGCGGGTGCTCAGGTCACAGTGACGGAGATGAGTGAGCCGAGTGTTCGGTTTCTCCAGTGCCGCTTCCACCGCAATCCGAACGTCACCGTGCTGTACGACGAGGACGGCACCGCGGCCGGCCGAGTCGGGCCCGTCGACGCCGTGGTCTGCCTCTCGGTCCTGCACCACATCCCGGACTACTTGGGCTGCGTCAGGCAACTCGTCGAGCGCATCGTTCCCGGCGGTGCGTTCCTCAGCACTCAAGATCCCCTGTGGTACCCACGCCGGTCACGGGTGTCCATGGGGCTGGACCGCAACGCGTACTTCCTCTGGCGGCTCGGTCAGGGACACCTCCGCCGCGGCCTCGCCACCCGGCTGCGCCGACTGCGCGGCATCTACGACCACGCCAACGAGGCCGACATGGTCGAGTACCACGTCGTCCGCGACGGAGTGGACGAGGAGGCTCTGCGGGCTCTGCTCACACCGGCTTTCAAAGCGGTGGAGGTCCAGCGGTACTGGTCCACCCAGTCGGGACTGCTGCAGGCCGTCGGAGAGCGGTTCTGCCCGCCGACGACCTTCGGCCTCGTCGCCAGAGAACGCCGGTGACGCACCGGGTACGCCCAGCTGCGCTCCGCCCGTCCGGCACCTGCCCGCCGGCAGGTGCCGGAGCAACGCAGCCGCACCTTAACGAAAGCACGTTTCTCACCAGCCGAGGGGATGCGCAATGAACGCTTCACCTGACGGGCCCGACCTGCCTGACAGGAGTGAGGGCCACCAGGAGTCCGTCAGAACGCGAAGCCTGCGCATCGTCCTCGTTGCGTACGCCTGTGACCCGAGCCGGGGTACCGAGCCGGGCATGGGATGGGCGTGGGCGGAGGCACTCGCGCAACGCGGGCACACCGTGGAGCTGCTGACGTACCCGCACAACGACAACATGCGGCACATCACGCGGCGACTTGAGGACCTCGGACCGGCAGGCCGCCGTATCACCCCTCATTTCGTCCGAGAACCCACATGTCCCCGATGGGTACGCCTGATGCCAGAACCCGTGCGCCGTCAGACCTCGCAGTTCGTGCGCTACGACGGCTGGCAGCGCCGTGCGCTGGCGCACGCGCGCCGACACGGACTCGCCCAGGCGGACCTGGTGCACCATGTCTCCTACGGCTCCCTGGTGGGCGGCAGCGCGCTGCGGCACCTGGGACCGCCCCTGGTCTTCGGCCCCGTGGGCGGTGGCCAGACAGCTCCCCGCAGCCACCGCCGCTACTTGGGTTCCGCCTATCGCCAGGAGGCGCTGCGGGAGGTGCTGTGGGTACGTGGCCTCAGCCTGCGCCCCTCGTGCCGGGCCACTGTCCGTGAGGCCGCCCTCGTGCTCACCACCAACCGTGACACCGCGCGCCGGGCCCGCCTCCTCGGCCGCGCGGACACCCGCATGATGCTGAGCGACGGCGTACCCGACGGCCTGGTGGGAAAGTCCGCGGAAGGGGAACCGAAAGGGAAACCTGAAGGGGAACCTGAAGGGGAACCTGAAGGGGAACCGGAAGGTCACGTCCGCCCGCCGACCGTACTGTGGGTCGGCGGACTGTCCCCCATCAAGGCCCCGGCGCTGGCTCTGCGCTCCTTCGCCCTGCTGCTGGCCGAGATCCCCGACGCACGCCTCGTGGTGCTCGGAGACGGCCCGCTCCGTGCGGAGTTGACGCGCCTGGCCGCACAGCTGAAGGTGGCCGAGTCCATCTGCTTCCGGGGACGGCTGCCGTGGAAGCAGGCGCTCGAGGCCTACGACGAGGCCGACGCGCTGCTGTTCACCAGCCTTCGCGACTCGTTCGGTGTTCAGACTCTGGAGGCGTGGGCCCGTGGACTGCCGGTCGTACACCTCGACCACCAGGGAGTCAGGGACTTCTCCGCGCCCGGCGGCGCGGTTCGCGTTCCGCTGGGTGGTCCCGCCGACCTCCCGCAGCGCCTCGCACAGGCGCTTCGCCACGTACTCACCGACGAACCGGCCCGGCGCCGCATGGCTGCGGCTGGACCGCAATGGGCACGGCAGCACACCTGGTCGGCCAAGGCCGAGCTCGCCGAGCAGCTGTATCGCACGGTCCTGAGCGGTCGCTGACATTCACCAGAGAGGACTTAGATGCGTTCCGCCGCACCCATGGGACAGGCACGCACCCGTGCAGGCGCCTGCTCGCCACGTAGCACGAAGAGCTGCTGAGGGTGGCCATGTGAACGAGGCAGCCCGTCCCCAGATGGTTCCTTCAGCCAGGAGCTCGACAACCTATCGTGTGGCGCTGGTGCACAGCTTCTACTCATCACGCCGGCCCAGCGGAGAGAACGTGGCCGTACTCGATCAAGCGGAGGCACTCCGCCTGGCCGGTCATGAGGTCACCGTGGTCGCCGCGCACACCGACTCGTTGGAAGCCGACCGCAGTTACACCCTGCGTACGGCGATCCGAGTCGCGACCGGATTCGGCCGGTCACCGCTGGCCGACCTCAGACACTTCGCTCCCGACGTGGTCCATGTGCACAACCTCTTCCCCAATTTCGGCACCCACTGGCTGCACGGCTGGCCGGGTGCCGTCGTCGCCACTCTCCACAACTTCCGCCCGGTGTGCGCAGCCGGGACGCTCTTCCGGGACGGCAAGATGTGCACCGAATGCCCCGACGGGGATCGGTGGGCAGGGCTGCGACACTCCTGCTACAGGGGCTCCCGCAGCGCCACGTTCCCCCTTGCCTGGGCCGGGAAGGGTGGTACCGGAGCCCATCCCCTGCTGCGCCGCGCCGAGCGACTGGTGATCCCCTCCGAGCCCAGCCGGGACCTCTATGTGCGCTTTGGCGTACCCGAGGAGCGACTCGCCGTGGTGCCCAACTTCGTCGCCCCGGGAAAGCCGGACCGCACCGCGGACTCTGACGTGGCGTCGACGAGAACAGCCCACCGCTGGGTGTACGTCGGTCGGCTCAGCGAGGAGAAGGGCATCCTGCCCCTGCTGCGGAGCTGGCCGGACGGCGAGCCTCTCGATGTGATCGGTTCCGGGCCGCTGGAGTCGGCCTGCAGGGCAGTTGCTCCCAGGACGGTGAGGATGCTCGGTGCGTTCTCGCGCGTGCAGCTCATGGCCCGGCTTCCGCGCTACACCGGCCTGGTCTTTCCCAGCGTCTGCCCGGAGATCGCGGCACCCCTCGTCTATCAGGAAGCCCTGGCCGCCGGGGTGCCGGTACTCGCCCTGGCCGGATCAGCGGCGGCGGACAGCGTGCGCCGGGACGGCCCAGGCGCGGTCTACAGCGGCAACGACGAACTGCCACATGCCCTGTCGGCCGCACGCCGGCACTTCCCGACACTGCGGGACCACTGCCGCCGGGTACACGCCGAGCGATACACGGCACGATCTTGGACGGCCGGCATCGAGGCCGTGTATACGAAGGCCGTGGAGCAGGCCGCGGGCGGACGGCCGGCCGGCGCCGCGGAGCCGGCATGCTGAGCACGGCCAGAACCCAGCGGCGCGTCGTCGTGGTACAGCCCTACGTTCCGGGCTACCGGACCTCCTTCTTCAACCACCTGCAAGCCCGCCTGGATGCTTCAGGCGTCGCCCTGGAGGTGCTGCACGGACCGCCACCGCCGCACCACGCGGCCCGGCGGGACGCGTCTTCCTGCGCCTGTGCCGTACAGGTGCCCTCTCGGCGACTGCATGCCCCGGGGGGACGTTCACTGCTGTGGAACCAGGTACTGAACCGGGCGGCTACCGCCGGCGCCGTGGTGTTCGAACAGGCGCTGCACAACCTGGAAATGTATCCGCTCCTCCTGAGGCAGTTGGTCGGACGCGTCACCGGGCGTGGCCCCCGAGTGGCCTTCTGGGGCCACGGCCGGACCTACACCAAGTCGCCGAGCAGCCTGGAGGAGACCACCAAGGACGCGGTGACGAGGCTGGGTTCGTGGTTCTTCGCCTACACGGAAGGCGGAGCAGCGCATGTCGCCTCACAAGGATTCCCCCGGGAACGAATCACCGTGGTACGCAACTCCATTGACACCACGGAGCTGACGACCGCCCACGCGCGAGCCATGAGTCCGGGAACAGCACAGTTCACCGATGCGGCGCAGCTGCGCGAGCAGTACGGCCTGGTCATCGGGCGCACCGCGCTCTATCTCGGCGGGCTGGACGCACCGAAACGAATCCCGTTCCTGCTGCAGTGCGCCGACCGGATCGCAGGTGAACTCCCCGGTTTCCGCTTGCTGGTCGCCGGTGACGGCGCCGACCGGCACCTGGTGGACGAGGCTGCCGCCCGGCCCGGCAGCCCGGTGATCGCGGCGGGTCGTATCGAGGGGCAGCGCATCGCGTTGCTCGGCGCAGTGAGCGACGTCATGCTGATGCCTGGCCGGGTCGGACTGTGCGCGGTGGACTCCTTCGCACTGCGTACGCCCATCGTCACGACCGACTGGCCCTGGCACGCCCCCGAGTTCGAGTACCTGACCGACGGTCGCAACGCCGTTGTCGCACCGGACGAACCAGCCGCTTACGTCGCGGCCGTGACGGGGCTTCTGCGCGACCCGGCGATGTTGACAGACCTGGCAAGGGCATGTGAGTGCGATGCCGCGGAGTACACGACGGAGGGTATGGCGAGGCGCTTTTGCGACGGCGTGCTGCAGATGATGGCGCATGGCCGGCCTTGATGAGCGCGTGCGGTGGACACCGCGACGAGGACGTTGGTTCGGCCGCGACAGCGACTGAGCCGGGAAAAGGTGGGAAGGAACTCCTGTGCGGGTACATGAGGCTGGATTTCTCGGTCGAGTCGGCAAGACGGTGGCACCAGGGTTGTCTCGTCTGGCGACCAAGCCCCGGCGTCGGGAGGGCATGCGTCTCCTCGAGGTCTATCTGCAGATCCTCCAGGGTCGAGGCGCCGGGACAGGTTGGGACCTCCGCGGTGAGGTCATCGCAGCGCAGAGCTTCCTCCGAGGGGTCGATTCCCCGGTGATCTTCGATGTGGGCGCGAACTTCGGGCAATGGACGACGGGGCTGCACACCGCGCTGGGTGCACGGGCCGGCTCCTTCTTCATGTTCGAACCGCAGTCGGCGTGCCGGCCGGCGCTCGCCGGGATGAGTGACAGTCATCGAGTGCTCATCCCGGCAGCGGTGGGTGACCAACCCGGGTCCACGACGATCTTCTCCGACGCGCCGGGGTCCAAAGTCGCGTCGATTCACATGCGTCGAGACTCCTACTTCGGTGACTTGACAGCCCACCAGGACATGGTTCCGGTCACGACGATCGACTGTGAGGTGGAGAAGCGAGAGATCGAACGGATCGACCTGCTGAAACTCGACATCGAGGGGGCGGAATTGGCCGCGCTGCGCGGGGCTCGGACCACCCTCGAGGCGGGCAAAATTGCAACCATTGCATTTGAGTTCGGCTCCGCAAATGTATACTCGCGCACCTTCTTCAGGGATTTCTGGGATCTCCTCGATCCACTCGGCTACCACCTGTGGAGAATTTGCCCGGGCGGAGAACTCTTGTCCCTGGTCGAGTACACCGAAGAGCTTGAGCATTTCCGCGGGGTGAGCAACTACATCGCGTCGCTGAAATCACCCGAACGCCGGGTCATGCGAAGGAAGTTGAGTTGGGGCGTCGGCGTCGGTTTTGTCGCACCGCCACCACGCAGAGGGGACCATCTCGCGATGCGATAGCTGGCTCGATCGTCCAGCCGCCACGGTTCATCAGCGCCCCCGGCGAGCGGCAAACCGCCAACGCGGCACCGAACGCGCGAAATTCTTCTGTACGCCCGGCATCCACACGACACCGTTCCCCATTCAGCCTGGGTTGGATCGTCCGCTATGTATGCTTTGCCTCATGTTGGGTTTGATGGCATCGCCGTCCGTGGAGCACAAGCGGCCACGCCTGTCATTGGTCGCCATTGCAGCCTTTTGGATTCTCGTAGGAGGGAACCTTCCCGGCGCGGGATTGAATGCCTCAGCCACCGTTCTCATCTTTCTCGGCGCCTCGTTCGTTCTGCCGTGCGCTCTGGTTTATGGGCCGGGCCGCAACCACCACCTCGAACTGCTCAATCCGAGGCGAGCACGGATTCCGTCCACCCTCTGGGCATTCGCTCTGTGCGTATGCCTGTCAGCGGTTTGCCACCAGACCGGAGCCGCTGCGCAAAACGCTCTGGTCTACTTGTCGTTCGTCGCCCTACTGGCACTCACCGCCGCATGGACGTCGACAAACTCGCCACTGGTCCTCCTGCGGTGGATGCGTGCGGCAGCCGTCGTGGGAGCTTTGGGATACGTGGCGACCGCAGCCGTCGGGGGTCCGGGAAGCGACGGCCTCTATGCCGCCCGTACCTATGGCGAGATCGTGTGGATCGGCATGGCCGTCGCCGTGGCCCTCGCCACCAGGTCACGCGTCGGCTTCGTGGTGCCCTTGCTGATCCTCGCCGCAAGCCTGCTGAGTCTGTCCCGCACCGCGTCGGCTGCTTGCGCCCTCCAGTTCATCGCTCTCGCCACCAGGGGCCGCGGCCGCGGGGAAGTCCTCAAAGTGCTCCTGCTCGGCGCCGTGACCGCCTACGCGGTCTATCTGGCGTTCACCCGGTTCCAGCCCCTGCAGGACCGCTTCATCGACAATGACCATGAGGAAATCGGTGGGATCGTAACCGGAACTTCGGGCCGGTCACGTCTGTGGTCGATCACTTGGGACTCGATCAGCGATTCTCCGTGGCTCGGACACGGCATCGGCAGCGCACAGCAGACGATCATGGACACCTTGGGGCCCAGCAGTGTCGCGCACCCCCTCAACGATTACCTGCGGCTCTGGCATGATCTCGGATTGGTCGGTCTCGTTCTGTGGGTATCGACGATTCTCATCCTCGGCCACGGCACCTTCCGCCGCTGGCGGACGGCGAGGAGCCAAGCCGACCGTGCCGCCCATCTGGCAGCACTTCTTTCCTTGGTCGGCTTGAGCATCAACACGTTCACTTCGAATTCCTTGGTCTACATCTTCGTCCTGGCGCCCGTCGCAGTGCTCATCGGCACCAGCATGGGGCGCGCCAACGCGGTCGAGCCGAATGCCCCCGATCTCACCTCGCGCGAGAGAGCCGCTGCGCCTGAACTGAAGGCTGCTCATTGACCTCAGGTAATTCGCCACTCAGGGAGAACCGTGAAGGGTAGCGAGACCGCAGAAGCGGCTCTGCCTACGAGTCTGGCTTCAACCACCGCCGTGGGAGTGCGTTGGACCGTTCTCGGCTCGGTTGCCACCTTGGTCGTCCAAATGCCTTACGCAGCTTTCATGAGTCGATTGCTCTCACCGGGTGACTTCGGACTGGTGGGGCTCGCGCTTTTCATGATTCGCTTCGTGAGCTTCTTCGCTCAGGGCGGTCTGAGTTCTGCGGTCACACAGCGCCCGGTACTTGAAGTACGCGACGTCCGGCCATGGCCTTCGGAATCGCGACCGGGTTCGGGGTGTACGCCATCGCCTGGGTGATCACCCCCTTCGCCGTCCGGCTGGTCCACGGACCCACCGAACTGACCTCGGTGTGCCGGGCGTTGGCGGTGACCTTCGTGATCTCCGCCATCAGCTCGACTTCGGTAGGAGTTCTGCGCCGGAGAATGAGCTACCGTACGATCGCCCTGGTCGAATTCTGCTCGTACCTGATCGGGTACTGCGGCCTCGGCATGACATCCGCCATCATGGGTAACGGCGTGTGGAGCCTGGTTCACGCTTGTCTGGGGCAATCCGCCTTGATGGCAGTGGGGTGCTGCGTATGGGCCGGGCATGACCTGCGACCCTTGTTCGATCGTCGCGCCATGAAGGAAGTGGCGTCGTTCGGGGCCAAGGTGTCTTTGGTCGGCTTCCTTGAGTTCTTGGCTCTGGGCGGCGACAACGTCCTCATCGGCAGATACGCAGGGATGGAAATGCTGGGCCACTACAACCGTGCCTGGTTCCTGGCATCACTGCCGCTGCTTCAATTGGCCACCGCTCTGAACAGGGTCATGCTTCCAGCTTTCAGCTGCATCCAGTCCCAGAGTGCGCGCCTCAAAAACGCATACACTGACAGCATCACCATGACAACCTTGCTCTTCATTCCCATGGCAGCAGTCATCGCCGCAAGCTCCAAGAACTCCGTCGATGTCGTGCTCGGAGCCGATTGGAAGATTGCCGCCGACCTGGTCCCCCTGCTCGCCATGGTCGGCACACTCAACGTCATTACGTATTTTCCCGCCACAGTGGCGGAGGCAACCGGACGAGTCTGGCACAAGGCGACAATCGAGGTTCTGCACCTGATCCTGCTCTTGACGGGAGCCGCCGTGGCCATGGCAGCCGATACGGGAATCATCGGCCTGGTCATCGCTGTTCTGATGAGCAGAATTGTGCGCTATGCAGTCTACATCGTTTACATCGGTCGTGTGTTTGCGGGTTCCATGCGCGCCGTGACGATCGCCCACACGCAGTCCTCAACAGTCGCCCTCGCCGTCTGGCTTGCCGTCACTTCCGTTGGCCGTGCGACCGAGGGGATTGTTCCCCCTGTCGTGGCGCTCACAGCCCAACTCGCCACAGCCGCACTGCTGGGCGCCTTCATTCTCATGTACGGCCCGGCGCTCAACGGGACGCGAGTGGCGCGCAATCGCGCACTCGTACCTTCAGCGCTTTCAAGGGGAGTCACGAAAATCTGAATGAATCCGCCCACACCCAGTGCAGTGCCTCACACTGAAAGGAATCGCAATGCCCTCGAACGGCTGGCTTCCGGCTACAGGTCGGATCTGCATGCCGCGTCCCATTGTCTGGCGGGGCGCCGGTTTGGGTAACGAGATCTTCCCCTGGGCCAAGGCATACATCGCCAGTCGTGAGCTGGGATTCAGGCTGGCCCAGCCCGTCTGGGGACTCAACCGTCGCGACTACCGGCGGGAGTTCGGTTCATCACGACTGGACTGGCTGCACCACGTAGCTCTGCGGACGGCCATGCCGGTGGTCACCATTACGGACGAGATGGTGCTCTCGACCGGAGAGGCCGACTACGGCGCCGCCATGCGGCTGCTCGACGCCGATTACGGGTGGTCCCAGCGGCGCTCACTCATCCTGCTGCACCAGGGTATGGCCGGCGGGCACCTCGCGATCGAGCGTGCCCGTGGCTATCTGCGAAACGCTCTGCTGGGGCACCTCCCAGAAAGCGGTTGTCCAGACGACCGCGGGCCCGATACGGGCCAGCTCCGCGTGGCCGTCCACATCCGACTGGGTGATTTCAGCCAGGACTCCACGGGTCCGCAACCTGGGGTCTTCAACAGGCGACTGCCCCTGTCGTGGTACCGATGGGTGCTGGGTGCTCTGCGGGCCCGGTTCGGCGACATGCTGCACCTCGACGTCGTGAGTGACGACCCCGTCCAGGCCACCCGGATGCTTTCCGACTGGCGTTTGTGTCATGCGCGCTCGCGGACCATCCTCGAGGACCTCTCCATCATGGCGGCGGCGGACCTGCTGGTCTGCTCGGTGTCCACCTTCTCCATGCTTGCGGCATTCCTTTCCGACGCCCCCTACCTCTGGTACGGCCCACACCTGCACGAGCACGGCGGCTACCTCAGCATCTGGGGCTACAAACCGCAGCAACTGACGGGGGGGACCGGGGAGAACCTCAGGAAGGAACAGCAGATCGGTGGCACACTGCCTCCTCGCGGTGTGGCGGTGGACGTCGATGGCGAGCTGCCACTGTGGTTGACGGATTTCCTCATGGCGAAAGCAGCCCTCAACAGGCGCAGCGCGGACCTCATTCGCTGCGGCGTGGTCCCCCATCGCCAACCCGTCCCGGCCCCGGCCATGGGGTGAGGCCTGCGGGACCGGGGGCCGCCTGTTCTCTCTCTTCTGAGAGAGCACAAGACCGTTACTCAGAGCCTCAACGGCTCTCAGCATTCCGGGCATTGCGGCCCGAAAGGTCCGTCACATCACCAAAGTGTGAGGGCTTCGGCTTGAGGACGGTCTCTCGCTTCCTTCCGCCGCTGGTGCGGCAGGGTTGCGCCACCTGCCCGCCCCGCACTCGCCTTGCGACGGGTGCGGGTGGCGCGGGTCTTCTGGTCGGCTCCACGAGGCTTCGACACGGCCGGGGCGGTGTCCTGGTCTCCGGCCACTCCGGTACCAGTCGTGCGGGCTGCCCCGAGAGCGGCGAGGTTGAGCGCGGCGTTGTCGTCCCGGTCGAGGACCAGGCCGCAGGCGTCGCATGCGTAGGTCCGGACGTGCAGCGGCAGCTTGGCTTTCACCGCGCCGCACTGGGAACAGGTCTTGGAGGAGGGGTACCAGCGACTCGCCATGATGGTGCGGGTGGCGTGGCGCTGGCGGGTCTTGTGGTCGAGTTGGCGGCGGATCTCGCCGAATCCGGCGTCGGCGAGGCGGCGGGCCAGGCGCCGGTTGCGGAGCATGCCGGCTACGTTGAGGTCTTCGACCACGACGGTGCCGTACTCGGCGGCCACGGCGGTGGTGAGCTTATGCAAGGCGTCCGCGCGGAGATTCGCCACCCGGTGGTGCACCTTGTTGCGGGCGGCGTTGGCCTTCTCCCACCGCTTCGACGGCTTCTGGCCGGTGCGTCGGTCGGGTCCCCGGCGGCGGGAGACGATACGGGAGGCGCGGCGCAGTTCCTTGAGCGCCTGGTCGTAGTGGGTCGGGTTGGCGATGGTGCGGATCTCGCCCGTGCTGTCGGCCATCACCGCCAGGGTCTTGACGCCGAGGTCGATGCCGACCGCCACGTCCGGGCGTGTGACACGTTCGAGGTCACGCTTGACCTCTACCTGGAACGAGGCGAACCAGCGTCCGCGCTCGTGCCGGACGGTCGCGGACAGGATGCGTGCCGTCTGGGCCTGCACGCGGGTGAGGAGGCTGCCGGTGGGCTCGTGGGTGCGGAGTGTGCCCAGCCTCGGCAGTGTGACGTGCCGGCCGTCGGCGTCGACGCGGATGGTGCCGGTGGTGAACCGGCAGGCAAGGCGTGCCTTCCGCTTCGGCTTGAACCGCGGCGCACCTACCCGCTTGCCGCGCCGTTTGCCCGTTCTTCGACTTCGCGTGGTTGTCGAACGCGGCCGACGCGTTCGCCAGGCCCGTGGAGTACTCCTCCTTGGAGTTCTGCTCCCACCAGGCGGAGAAACGCGGGTCAGTCTTCTTGGCCTCGTTGAACGCCTTCCGCAGCGACGGCAGCGACCACGACCGCCACTGGGTCAGCTCTGCCTCGGGGACGCCATAGGACTCCTCCGCGTGGCGCTGCCACCAGGAGGCGGTCACCCAGCCGACAGCCCAGTTGTACGCCGCGCGGGCCGCACCGCAGTGCGAGCGCAGCGCGGCTTCCTGGGAAGCGTTCGGATCGAGGGCGAACCGGAACGCCTGCACCACGAACCCGGGCTGCGGCTGGAACTTCTTCATTCGGCCACCTCGCCGGTCGCCATGGCCACCGCACGGGCGGCCCGGTTCTTCGCCGCCCGCCGCCCGTACAGACGCGCGCACATCGACGTGAGCACCTCGGTGATGTCCCGCACCAGATCGTCAGCGCTCTCGGTGGCCCCGGCCTCGAGGCTCACGGGAAGACGGACACGCCACGAGGGAGGGCGCGCGGGCTCGAACGAGATGATCTCCCCGCTGTAGCCGAACCGCCGCAGGTCTGCCCCGTACTGCCGGCGTTCGCCGCGACGTCGATCACCCGGTCGATACCGTGATGGCGCATGGTCCGTACCCGATACCACCCAGGGCACCGCACCGACTCGGCCCCGGCGCGCCGCAACGTCCGATGTACGCCTGGCTTGATCAGCCGGGACGCGCCGGGTGGCGCCTGCAGGGCCCTCTCATACTCCCTTTGGTCGGTCGGGTCGCCCGGCAGGAGGCTCCGACTCCCTGCGGACGGTGCCTCTTGATCTCTGGCCCTTTTTCAAGGGATGTGGCACGCGGTGGCATAGAAGTCCCCCCACGACAGGTCTTCCTCCAGGGCCATCGATACCGCTCGGTCGTGGTTGAACCAGACTCGGGCGGGGCGCATGGTCTCTCCCGGCGAGAACGCATACCGGTAGGTCGCGATCGAATCAAGGTGCTCAAAGCACTTGACTGTCATGTCACGCATGGCCGGGTTGAACTCCAGAGACAGGGCTGGAATCGTTTGGGAGAGCCCTTGGAGCGTCTCGTACTCGTAACCCTCGACATCGATCTTGCAGAATTCGGGAACACCGAAGACAGCGATCATCGAGTCCAACGTCGTGACGCGAACCTGCACATCACCCGTCCATGAATTTCCCACATAGTCAGAGCGATTGACGAATTCGCTCGACATCGAGGCGAGAACATGGTTCGAGGCCAGATGGAGGGTGGCGGTACCCGGTTTTTCTGCCAGTCCGGCACGAACGAGCGTGAAATTCCGATGAGCGCCGAACCGTTTGGCGAGAAGAGCAGCGCACAGGGGTTGAGGGTCTACCGCGACCACCTGCGCTCCAAGTGCAAGGAACACCTCTGTCCGGTTCCCCATGTTGGCTCCGACATCGAAAACCAAGGCTCCCGGCCTAACAAAATCACGATAGAACGACGTGCGCCTCCGCCGAGCCCGCCGACGAGCCGGCGAGAATTTTTCCTGCACCGACTTGGCGTGCGGAAAGATCCTCGAATGCTGCACGATTTCCCTGAGTCCGCTCACAGCGGAAAGACCCGACATAAAGGGTATCTTATTCCCGCCGAAGACAATTTTGGCCGTACTGGTTCTGGATCACGCTGATTTCATCCGTCTGCACGAGCCGCACACCGGTCCACGGCAACCACGCGCGAGCTCGGTCAACTGTCGCTCGACGAGACAGCGTGGTGGTGCCATGGCGTACTTGGTACCGATGATGATGCCGGGCGTCCCCGAACGGCGGACCGTGAACCGGATGTCCCGTCGAAGCAGACTAGAGCCATCCAGGCGTGTTTCGAAAGTCCCGCCTGCCCCGCGGCGTCCGGTGCGTGCTCTCGGCGTGCCGGCCGGACGTCCTCGTACGGGACGTACTTGGGCTTTCGGCTGGTGCGGCGAGAGTGCGTGGCGGGCGTCGCGACGGGGTGAACGTTGACTGCCGGGGTACTATTTGCCCTTGACGAAGATATCTGTCTGCCCCCAGCCCACCAGCTGAGGAACGACTCCACGGCAGGAGACCCTGGAGTATCCCTTCAGTTCCTGCAGGGCGCGGGAATAGGATGGGCGATCGCTGTTGTCGACGACCAGCATGCCCCCCGACTTGAGTCTCGACGTGGCATGCCGAATACACGAAGGGCGCGCCCGCCCATCGATCATGACAATGTCGAAATGATCCTCTGGGAATTCGTCGATCTGTGAAGCGTACGAGCGGAAACTGTACCCGTGGTATTCCCTGTTCGAAGACAGATAGGACCCCGAGTCATCGAATCCACCTGGAACCTCGGAATCATTCAACAGCACAGGCGGGGCCAGCCGATATTCAACATGGGCCGAGTGCGTCAGCCTTGAGTTCAGCTTTTCATACCACAGGGAATCGTGCTCGACGCTCACGCACTCGGCACCTCTTGCGATCCAGTACAAGGTGGATCCGCCACTGCCGTACTCAAAGACCTTGCGCCCCTCGAGCGCTTGCGCGTCCAGGTACTCGATCGCGCCGAAAGTGATCCATGGAGAGGGCTTGCGCAGCAGGTACCCCGGGCGCAGCGAGGAAATCCACTTCAACGCGTGCTTACGGTGTTCCCTGTGAGCAATGATCAGATGCGCGAAGATGATCGCACGGAGGACATGGTAGATCGGTCTTGCGTATCTGACAAAGACCGATGGAAGTGGAATTCGGATTTCCACCTGGTCCCGCACACCCACTGGGTGCTCCTTTGCAGTGTTTGGTCCGTGGCCTTCGTGGCGCGAGAAACCCACTCGTGTCAGGGTGGGACTACTGCCGTGCCAGTTCCAGAACGGGGGACCTGGCAGGCATGCCGACAGAAGCCGAAGGGGCGGCAGACAGGGCCGCGAGTTCCGCGTCGACCATGAGACGGGCCAGTTCAAGGGCTCGTACACGCGGCCGCCAGCCGAGGACTCGCTCCGCCTTGGAAGCATCACCGACCAGGTCGTCGACCTCGGTCGGTCGCAGATAGCGCTTGTCGAAGGTGACGTAGTCGCACCAGTCGAGGCCGACATGAGCGAAGCACTGGTCGACAAAGTCGCGCACGCTGTGGCTGACGCCGGTGGCGACCACATAGTCGTCCGGTTCGTCCTGCTGCAGCATCAACCACATCGCCTCAACGTATTCGGCGGCATACCCCCAGTCCCGACGGGCGTCCAGGTTGCCCAGGTGGATCACGTCCTGCAGTCCGGCCTTGATCCGAGCCGCCGCCATGGCGACCTTGCGGGTGACGAAGGTGGGGCCGCGGCGGGGGGACTCGTGGTTGAAGAGAATGCCGTTGACCGCGTAGAGCCCGTACGCCTCGCGGTAGTTGCGGGTCGCCCAGTACGCGTACACCTTTGCCGCCCCGTAGGGCGAGCGTGGGTGAAAGGGAGTGTGCTCGTTCTGGGGTGGCGGTGTCGCGCCGAACATCTCCGAACTGGATGCCTGATAGAAGCGACAAGGAAGGCCAGTCGTCCGGACCGCCTCCAGCAGCCTGATCGTGCCCAGCCCCGTGGTGTCGCCGGTGAATTCGGGTTCGTCGAAGGACACCCGCACGTGCGACTGGGCCGCCAGGTGGTACACCTCGTCGGGCTGCACCTGCTCCAGGAGAGCCGCGATTCGGGTCCCGTCGGTGAGATCGCCGAAATGCAGAAAAAGGCGGGCATCGGCATCATGCGGATCCCGGTAGAGGTGGTCGATGCGCTGGGTGTTGAAAGTGGAGGCGCGACGGACGATCCCGTGCACCACGTAGCCCTTCTGCAGCAGCAGCTCTGCGAGATACGAGCCGTCCTGGCCGGTAATACCAGTGATCAGCGCCGTCTTGACGGTCATGCGCACTCCTTGCTGGCGGGTCGACGGGGCAGGGAAACGTGTCTCTTTCAGGTGGGCGCGCCCTGCAGCGCCTGGTCAGCTTACGTAAAAGCTAGGAATTCAGTGGGATTGTGACGATGTGTCGGTATTTGTACCCATTAACGTAAGGTCGAGGGGGAACTCACCGGATCCGACCGAGGACGGACACCTTGGACCTGCTCGACTACCTACGAGTCCTGTCTCGCCGATGGGCCACCATCGTCATCCTGGCCCTGCTCGGAACCGGAGTCGGCGCACTGGCCACGCAGACCGCGACGCCTCAGTTCCAAGCCACTTCCACCCTCTTCTTCGCGCTGCGGGAGCGCGCTGACCCGACGGAGATGTCCTTGGGGACGGCATTCACCCAGGCTCGAATGAGGTCCTATGCGGAGGTGGCCACGAGCTCTCTGGTGACGCGGGAGGTCATCAAGACGATGAGGCTGGACATGACACCGCGGGACTTGAGCGGCAAGATCAAGGCGACTGTTCGTCCCGACGCCGTGCTGGTCCGGCTCACCGTCACCGACATCCGTCGGAATCGGGTGGCCGACATCAACAACGCGGTCGCCCGGCGTTTCGCCGAGGTGGTCAGTGATCTCGAGAGCCCGCCGGACGCCGAGCGGTCCCCGGTGAGACCGACCGTTGTCCAGTCGGCCTCGACGCCTTCCGACCCCTCGTCCCCGCGCCCTGCCGTCAACCTCGGGCTGGGACTCCTGGCGGGGCTGCTTCTCGGGGCCGGTATCGCCGTGGCAAGCAAGTCGCGGGACCATTCGGTACGCACTCCAGAGGAACTGGCCGGGTTCCTGGCCGGCGTCGGCGGCCCGCCGGTGCTCAGCAGCATCGTGCACGACCCGCAAGCCGCCCGTCATCCGGTGGCGGTGCGCGACAACACGCAAGGACTGCGTGCCGAAGGCTTCCGCCGGCTGAGCACCACCCTGCGGTTCGTGGGCGTGGACCGGCCACCGAAAGTGATCGCCGTAACCAGCCCGCTGCCCATGGAGGGGAAGACCAGTGTCGCGGTCAACCTGGCCGCGACACTGGCTGATACCGGAGCATCGGTGTGCCTTGTCGACACCGACCTGCGGTGCCCCTCCATCGCCCGGGCCCTGGGCCTGGTCCAGGAGGCGGGGCTCACCACCGCGTTGATCGGTCAGGTCGACGTGCACCGACTGCTGCAGTCCGCAGGTTCCTTCTCGGTACTGACCAGCGGCTCACTCCCCCCGAACCCCACCGAGCTCCTGGGCAGTGCCCAGCTCAAGGCCCTGCTGCGCGATCTCGCCGAGAGGTTCGACCACGTCGTGGTGGATACCGCGCCGGTACTCCCGACTGCGGACACAGCCGTGATCGCTCCCGCCATGGACGGCTGCCTACTGGTGGTGCGCGCTTCGCACACCAGCTGCTACCAACTCGGCGAAACTCTCCGCTCACTACGGCACGTCGGGGCTTTCGCGTTCGGCACGGTCCTCAACATGACGAAGCCGAAGGACGACGGCCTTCATGGCTACATGTACGACAACCGGCCGCGATCCGTCGGAGCGCGACGCTTCCATCGGCTGCGCCGACTGGTGCACGGGGGACAAGCACGTGCAATTCCCCGGTCCCGCCACCGGAAGGCGAACAACGACCAGCTGTGTTCTGCGACAACCGAGAGGAGTGCCAAGAAGTGATCACGGCAACCGCATCCCCGTGTGGACAGGTGCACCGCCCCCTCGACCGTTCGGCCCGCGTGTTCGTGGCCGGCAGCCGAGGGCTGGTCGGTTCGGCGATGTGCAGGGAACTGGTCCGGGAGGGGTTCACTGATGTGGTCGGACCCGGCTCGGCGGAGTTGGACCTGCGGGAGCGTCGGGCCGTTCTCGACTGGTTCGCGGCCACGCGCCCCGACGTGGTGGTGCTCGCGGCCGCGCGGGTGGGTGGCATCAAGGCCAACGCCACCCGGCCCGCCGAGTTCCTCTCCGACAATCTCCGCATCCAGGTCAATGTGCTCGACGCGGCCCTGGAACAGGGAGTGGAACGGCTGCTGTTCCTGGGCTCCAGCTGCATCTATCCCAAGTTCGCCGAGCAGCCCATCCGGGAGGAGGCACTCCTGACGGGTCCGCTGGAGCCGACCAACGACGCCTACGCCATCGCCAAGATCGCCGGCGTTCTGCAGGTGCAGGCGGTACGGAGGCAGTACGGTCTGCCGTGGATCTCCGCCATGCCGACCAATCTGTACGGGCCGGGCGACACCTTCCATCCCGAGTACTCCCATGTACTGCCGTCTCTGATCCGGCGCTTCCACGAGGCGAAGGAGTCGGGGGCGCCACGCGTGGTGAACTGGGGAAGTGGCAGGCCTCGCCGGGAGTTCCTGCACGTCGACGACCTGGCCCGGGCGTGCCTGCATCTGCTGCAGCGCTACGACGGGGACGGCCCGGTCAACGTCGGCACCGGAACGGACCTGACCATCCGTGAACTGGCGCTCCTCGTCGCGGAAACCGTCGGTTATCGCGGCACCGTTGAGTGGGATCCGAGTCAACCGGACGGCACCCCCCGCAAACTCCTCGATGTCTCCAGGCTCGCCGCGCTGGGCTGGGCGCCTCGTGTCGGTCTGCGAGAGGGAGTTGCCCAGACGTATGCCTGGTACGCGGAGAACCTCGGGTAGTTGAAGGTCCGCGTCCGGGAAGGGGCTACCCACATTTCGTAATGCCCGGCGACCTGTGTGGGCGGGCGTGCGCCGCTTACCTCTGGAACACTGCGACGCCGCCACACGTTCGCACCGAGGTGCCCTCCGGGCTGGATCAGCGCCCTCGTGGGCCAAGAAGAGGAGGGCCGAGGAGGAGGCAAATCGGCCGCCCTCCCAAGCAGGAGGGCGGCCGGTCCGCAAGGTCCGCCACGTCGTCGGACGGCGTCAGGCGTGGGCGCAGACGGTGCCGAACGCCGGGTTCAGCAGGGCGATGGAGTCCACGGTGTTCCCGCAGACGTTGGCCGGGACGTGGACCGGGGCCTGCACGACACTGCCTGACAGGGCACCCGCGGAGTTGGAAGCGATGGCGCTCGCGCCACTGTCGTCGGCGGCGGCGATGCCGGCGGTGCCCGCCACGGCGGCGGCGGCAACGGAGGACAGGGCCAGGCCCTTCGCGATACGCGACATGGGAAAGTGCTCCTTGGGATTGATGCAAACGCCGGGCGGGAACGCCCGACTCTGAATCAACGCGCGGCCGAGAGCCCGAGTTATGCCTCCGATGGGGTGATCTCCCCGGTGTGAACAACATTTCCTGAAGAAGAAGAAATGAAAAGGGAAGTGGCGGTGGCAGTGGACGCGGCAGTGGCAGTGGACTGGGAAAGCCGGCCCTGGAAACCGAAAGAGCAGTCCAAGGCCGGCCGTGACACAGCCGAGCGGCTGGTGCGTTGGGTCAGCCGGTGAGGCAGGTGCCGCCCAACGCCGGGTTCAGCAGGGCTGCGACGTCGATGGAGTTCCCGCACAGGTTGAGGGGAAGGTGGACAGGGGCCTGGACGACGTTGCCCGACAGCAGGCCCTGGGCACCGGCGGCGGTGCCCTCGGCGCCGGTGTCGGCGACGGCCGGGGATGCCATCCCCAAGACCATGATCGTACCGGCGACGACAGCAGCGCTCTTCTTGTGCTTCACGTGCATTCCCTTCTCTGCGGTCATGCTCCTATGTCGGCCGAAACCGAGCGAGCACAGCTTGAATGGCTCGCACCATGACCTACGGGTTGTAAACGAGGGATAGACGGCCGAAGAAACCTCAGAACGCGATCCTCATAGGAATTCACTCGAATCGCCCTGCACACCCCCCGACACAGACGCATGTGCACGCTGACACAGCAACCCGAGGGGTCCGGATCAGTTGCGGAACGTCCCTCGGGTGGACGGATCACCGCCCGGGAATTCCAGCAATTCCCGTCGTCCGCTTTCCGCCCATGCGCCGTGTTGGCTTCGGCAACTGAGCGATCAGGGTGAATCGGAGGAGCTCGGGGCGCCCGAAACCGTAGAACAGGGCGCTCCGCCGCAATGCGTACGCCGCCCTACGACACGATGTCCTTGCGGGCGAACCCGCGGAAGGCCAGCGCGAACAGCACGAGTGCGTACGTGAGGGAGACGGCCGTGCCCTGGATCATGCCGCCCCACTCCGGGTTGGGCTGTACGGCGTCGGCCCAGGCGAACTGCCAGTGCGCGGGCAGGAAGTGGCGCCAGTCGCCGAGGGCCGTGACCTGGTCCAGCACGTTCCCGACGATCGTCAGGCCCACCGCGCCGCCGACCGCGCCCAGCGGGGCGTCGGTCTTGGTCGACAGCCAGAACGCCAGGCCTGCGGTGACGAGTTGGGACACGAAGACGTACGCGATCACGATCACAAGACGCTCGGCCGCCGTGCCGGTGGACAGGGCGCCCCCGGTGGGGATCTGCAGCGGGCCCCAGCCGTACGCCACCGTGCCCACCGCGAGCGCCACCAGGGGCAGCAGCACCATGGCGGCCAGGCTGAGACCCAGCGCGACAGTGAGCTTGGACCACAGCAGGCGAGCCCTTGGCACGGGTGCCGCCAGCAGGTACCGCAGCGAGGACCAGCTCGCCTCCGAGGCGATGGTGTCTCCGAAGGACAGCGCGACCGGGATGACGAGCAGGAACCCGGCGGACACGAACAGGTTCACCGCGGCGAAGTTCGCGCCCGACGCTGTGGCCGTGTCCATCAGCGTCAGCCGGTCGCCAGGGTCGTCGCCCGGATGCCCGCCGACGGCGAAGGCGATGACCAGCACGACGGGCAGTACCGCGAGGACCACCCCCATGACAAGCGTCCGCCGCCGCTTCAACTGCCGTACGAGCTCGACGCGCAGCGGCAGCGTCCGCCCCGCCCGGTAGCCCTGCGCCACCTCTGCCTTCTCGACGAGGATGCTCATTCGGAGCCTCCGATCAGGGTCAGGAACGCGTCCTCAAGACGACGGTGCGGGCCGAGCGAGGCGACCGGCACTTCGAGCCGGACGAGGTCGACGAGGAGACGGGCGGCCGCGGCGGAGCCGCCGGCGAGGTCCGGTCGGTCGCCCGACGCTTCGGTCTCGCGACCGCCCTCGCCAACGGCGCCACGGGCACCGCGGTCTTCGGCCGAGGCACCCGCCACAGTGCCCGCCACGGCACCCGCCACCAGCCGTACCAGCAACCCGTCCTCCGTCCGTACCGCCGACTCCACGGACGGCAGGGCCGCCACCTTCTCCACCAGCGGGTCCGCGATGTCGGCGGCCAGGCCGACGAGGAGGGTGTCGCCGGAACCGATGATCTCGTGCACCGGACCGGCCTGGACGAGGCGGCCGCGGTCCATGACCACCAGGTGCGTGCAGGACTGTTCGACCTCGGCGAGGAGGTGGCTCGACACGATGACCGTGCGACCGGCCGCGGCGTAGCGGATCAGGACCTCGCGCATCTCGCGGATCTGCGGCGGGTCGAGGCCGTTCGTCGGCTCGTCGAGGATCAGCAGGTCCGGGAGGCCGAGCATGGCCTGGGCGATGGCGAGGCGCTGGCGCATGCCCTGGGAGTAGGTGCGGACGGCGCGGGCCAGCGCGCTGCCCAGGCCCGCGATCTTCAGTGCCTCGTCCAGGTGTGCGTCCCCGGCCGGGCGCCCGGTGGCCCGCCAGTACGACTCCAGGTTCTCGCGCCCGGAGAGGTGCGGCAGGAAGCCCGCGCCCTCCACGAAGGCGCCGACCCGGGAGAGCACCGGCGCCCCCGGCCGAATCCCGTGCCCGAATACGCGGATCTCGCCGCCGTCGGGCTTGATCAGGCCCATGAGCATGCGGAGGGTGGTCGTCTTGCCCGCGCCGTTGGGACCGAGCAGCCCCAGCACCTGACCCTTCTCGACGCGGAAGGAGAGGTCCCGTACGGCGTACCGGTCCGCCGACTTCGCGTACCGCTTGCTCAGGTCCGTGATCTGGAGCGGGACTTCGGCGAGCCCTGGATCGGGTGCCACGGCGGCTGTACGGCGCCGGCTCGACAGGAGCAGCGCCGACGCGACGACGGCTCCGGCGAGCGGCAGCCACCACACCCACGCGGGCAGCGGCGCGGCCGCGGTCGTCACGCCGGGTGCGGTGGGGACGTTCAAGTCACTCTTCAGGGACACCTTGTATGTCGCCGGAGCCGCCGAAGAGGCATAGCCAAGGTCGGTCGAGGCGAGGACCAGACGCAGCCGGTGCCCCTGCTGCACCTCGTGGTCGATGGCGGGCAGGGTGAGCCGGACGTCCTTGCCGCTCTCGACCCGCACCGGGGTGACCAGTTGGGAGGGCAGAACCTGCTGCTGTCCGCGGCCCGGTCCGACGTCGTACACCTTCCCGAACAGCACGGCCTCGCCGCTTGTCGATTCCACGTGCACCGTCGCCGTCGGCGACCCGGTGATCCGCGTGTCCTCGCTCAGCGGCCTGGACTCGAAACTCGCGAACTGTCCGGGGAAGTCGAGCGAGATGCCGACGCCGAGTGACGACAGCTGGGAGAGGCCGCCTCCACCCAGACCGGGGAGGGCGGACACGCCGGGCGGGTTGGCGCCCGCGGGGTTGGCGAAGCCCTGCTCCCGCCCGCTCAACGCCACCTGTCGCTCGCCGCTGAACAGTCCGGGATACGCGTTTCCGCTCGCGCCCCTCAACCGGGCGGCACCGTCGGTGGAGTCGATGCCTCCGGTGCGCGTGACCCGGAACGCGGGCCCTGTGTCCACGCCCGACTCGTCCTTCAGATAGCGGTCGAACCAGGAGACCACGCGCGCGTGCACCCGGTCCGCCTCCATGTCACCGCCGTCGTGCCCGCCAAAGATCCAGTCGACGTCCACGGGCGCGCCGTTGGCGCGGATCGCCCTGGCCATCGCGTCGGCCTGACCGAGCGGGAAGAGAGAGTCCGACTGGCCCTGGATGATGAGCGTGGGCACAGTGATGCGATCGCCGACGGCGGACGGGGAGCGGGCGGCCAGCAGCTCCCTCGCCGCGGCGTCCGGCCTTCCGGACTCCGCGACCCGCTCGTACATCTCGCAGAGCTTGGACTCGAACCTGTCGCAGCCGCCACCGGAGTTGACGAAGATCCCGGCCCACAGCTTCTTGAAGACGCCGTTCGGAAACAGCGCGTCCGCGAGGTTCCAGTACGTGATCGCCGGGGCGATGGCGTCCACCCGCCGGTCGTACCCGGCCGCGAGCAGCGAGACCGCGCCGCCGTACGAGGCACCGGCGGCTCCCACGCGCGGGTCGCCGGCCTTGTCCAGCTCGACCTCGGGCCGCTCGGCGAGCCAGTCGATCAGCTTCGAGACGTCGGCGACCTCGCCCTTGGGGTCGTTCAGGCCGATCTTCCCCGTGGACTTTCCGAAGCCGCGCGCCGACCACGTCAGCACCGCGTATCCGTCGCGCGCCAGGTCCTGCGCCTGGGACCGCGTCTCCTCCTTGTCGTTGCCGAAGCCGTGCCCGAGGAGGACCGCGGGGCGGCGGCCGGAGCCCGCCGTGAAGTACGAGGTGTCGATCTTCACACCGCCCATGGCCATGACTCTGTCGGAGCGGCGCACGGGTGGGGCCTCGCCCGAGGCGGCGGCCGTCCACGTCCCGGCGCCGGCGAGTACGACCACCGAAGCCGCGGCGGCAATCACCCGTCGCGGCCTCCGCAGTACGGCCCCGCGCAGTCGGGGCAGTCGAAGATCCATGGGTCAACGGTAAGGGCACTCACCGCCGGGCGAGACTGGCCCCCAGCTCACGTACGCCTGCCTGGCGGCGGCGACCGCCGCGTCCACCTCGTCCACGGTCGCGAAGGCGACCTGCGTGGTCACGGCGCCGGTCGCCGGGTCGGTGACCGGCCCGTGCGTACCCGACGGCCCCTCGACAGTCTTCCGCCGATCCAGTGGTTGACGGTCTTCGTCGTGTCAAAAGCTCCTTCACAGATGGCGGCGCCGGCCGGCGGCGTGCCGGTCGTACTCCTCGCGCGCCTTGACCGCCGACGAGCGGCTCGCGGTCTCGGCCACGGGTACATCCCACCAGGCCTGGGCCGGGGGTGCGCCCGACACGGTGTCTGCCGTTTCGGTCTCCACGTAGACACAGGTGGGAGTGTCGGCGGCCCGCGCCTCGGCGAGGGCGGCCCGGAGGTCGCGTACGGTCTTCGCCCGCAGGACCCGCATCCCCAGGCTGGCCGCGTTGGTTGCGAGGTCGACGGGCAGCGGCCGCCCCGTGTACGTACCGTCCTCGGACCGGTAGCGGTACGCGGTGCCGAACCGCTCACCGCCCACCGTCTCGGAGAGCCCGCCGATGGACGCGTACCCGTGGTTCTGCAGGATCACGACCTTGATCGCGACGCCTTCCTGCACGGCCGTGACGAGCTCGGTCGGCATCATCAGATACGTGCCGTCGCCGACCAGCGCCCACACGGGGCGGTCGGGCGCCGCCAGCCGCACGCCGATAGCGGCCGGGATCTCGTAGCCCATGCAGGAGTAGCCGTACTCGACGTGGTACTGGTCCCGGGACCGCGCCCGCCAGAGTCTGTGCAGGTCACCGGGGAGCGAGCCGGCCGCGTTGACCAGGATGTCGTCCCCGGTGAACAGCTCGTCCAGCAGGCCGAGGACCTGCGGCTGGGTGGGCCGGGTGTCCGGCTCGTCCGCCTCGTAGGCCGCGTCGACCCGGTGCTCCCAGCGCTCCTTGTCGTCCGCGTACTCGGCGACGTACGCGGGTTCGGCGCGGTGGCCGTGCATCGTGAGGGCCTCGGTGAGTGCTTCCAGGCCCGTGCGGGCATCCGCGATCAGCGGCTGACCGGCCAGTTTGTGGCCGTCGAAGGGCGCGATGTTGAGATTGAGGAAGCGGACGCCCTTCGCGGAGAAGAGGGTGCCGGAGGCGGTGGTGAAGTCGGTGTAGCGGGTACCGACGCCGATCACCAGGTCGGCGGTGCGGGCGAGTTCGTCGGCGGTCGCGGTGCCGGTGTGCCCGATGCCACCGACGTCCGCCGGGTGGTCCCACGCCAGGGAGCCCTTGCCCGCCTGGGTCGAGGCGACCGGGATGCGGGTGGCGTCGGCGAACTCCTCGAGCGCGTCCTCGGCCTCACTGTGGTGGACTCCTCCGCCCGCGACGACCAGGGGGCGCCGGGCGTCCCGTACGGCCCTGACGGCGGCGGCCAGCTCCTCCGGATCGGCGCCCGGACGGCGCACCGCCCAGACACGCTCGGCGAAGAACTCCCGCGGCCAGTCGAAGCCTTCCGCCTGCACGTCCTGCGGCAGTGCGAGCGTGACGGCACCGGTCTCGACGGGGTCGGTCAGCACGCGCATCGCCTGCAGCGCGGCCGGGATGAGGGCCTCGGGGCGGGTCACACGGTCGAAGTACCTCGACACCGGGCGCAGACAGTCGTTGACCGACACATCGCCCGCGAACGGGACCTCCAGCTGCTGGAGGACCGGGTCGGCGGGGCGGGTGGCGAAGATGTCGCCGGGCAGGAGCAGCACCGGGAGGTGGTTGATGGTGGCGAGGGCGGCACCCGTGACGAGGTTGGTGGCGCCCGGGCCGATGGAGGTCGTGACGGCGTGGGTGGAGAGGCGGTTGCTCTGGCGGGCGTAGCCGACCGCCGCGTGCACCATCGACTGTTCGTTACGGCCCTGGTGGAACGGCATCACGGGTCCTCCGGGAGGAGTCCCCCCGCAGGACACGGTCGCGTACTCGACGAGCGCCTGCCCGAGCCCGGCGACGTTGCCGTGCCCGAGGATGCCCCAGGTGGCGCCGATCAGCCGGCGCCGTACGCCGTCCCGTTCCGTGTACTGGGCGGCGAGGAACCGCACCAGCGCCTGCGCGACCGTCAGCCTTGTCGTCGCCGTTGACGTCTTCGGCTCTGTCATCGGTAGCCCTCTGTGCTTTCTACGTGTCCCGGGTGGAAGCAGATCCGCCACTGCGTGTTCTTACCCGGGCCGGCCATCCACGTTCAGGTAGTACATCGCCTGGCCGGGCTGGGCGATGGACGGGCCGGGCCATCCGTCGGGGACGTTCGGGCCGTCGATCTCGAAGTAGTAGATCTCCTGCAGGCACCTGGCGGGCGCAGCTGCCGCTGCCGCGGTCTTCGACGGGGACCTCCGGCGCGGGGCCGTAGCGGGCGGGGAGTCGACGCTCGCACTTCGCTCCTGCCAGGGCGAAGCGGCCTCCCGCACCGGAGGCGATCTGCACCCGGGCGTCGCGAGGGGCGTACGCGAGGTCGGTGACTCCGCTGAACACGTCCTCCCTACCCAGGAGTTCAAGGGATGTGTGCTCTATGCCCACAGTTGTGTGCACGCTACAGGCACCGCTCAGCCGCCCCATGGTGAACAGGTCGTACGTGGTCTTCCGGCCACACCTACTGGAGGCACTGGACCCCGAGGACTCACCCATGGAGTTCCTTTCGCTTCGGCTGCTCCCAGGTCTAGTCGCGCTTCGGGATGCCTGTCAATTAATTGTCCAGACATACGGACCAGGCCTTGACACTCCCTTCCCCTGCGCCTGAAGCTGACGCCCATGACGAAGCTGTCACCCCACTCCTCACTTCAGTCCACACTGTCCCGTATCCGGATCGGTTCGGCTCCCGACTCCTGGGGTGTGTGGTTCCCCGAAGACCCCCAGCAGGTCCCCTGGCAGCGCTTCCTCGACGAGGTCGCCGCTTCCGGTTACGAGTGGATCGAGCTGGGCCCGTACGGCTATCTGCCGACCGATCCGGCCGTCCTCACGGACGAGACCGCGCGGCGCGGGCTGAAGGTCTCGGCGGGCACGGTCTTCACCAGCCTGCACCATGGGCCGGACGTGTGGGAGTCCACCTGGACGCATGTCTCCGCCATCGCCGCGCTGACCCAGGCGATGGGCGCCTCGCATCTCGTCGTCATCCCGTCCTTCTGGCGCGACGACAAGACGGGCGCGGTACTGGAACCGAGCACGCTCACTCCGGAGCAGTGGCGGCATCTGACCTCGCTGACCGAGCGGCTCGGACATGAGGTGCGCGAACGCTACGGACTGCGGATCGTCGTCCATCCGCACGCGGACACGCACATCGACAGCGAGGAGAACGTGACGCGTCTCCTCGACGGGACGGACTCGTCGCTGGTGTCGTTGTGCCTGGACACCGGCCACTACGCGTACTGCGGCGGCGACAACGTCAAGTTGATCGAGACATACGGCGAGCGCATCGGGTACCTGCACCTGAAGCAGGTGGATCCCGAGGTGCTCGCCGAGGTCCGGTCGCAGGAGATTCCGTTCGGTCCGGCGGTGGCCCGCGGCGTGATGTGCGAACCCCCGTTGGGCGTACCGGCGTTGGAGCCCGTCCTCGCCGCCGCGCAGCGCCTGGACGTCGACCTGTTCGCCATCGTCGAGCAGGACATGTACCCGTGCCCACCGGACAAGCCCCTGCCGATCGCCCAGCGGACGCGGGCGTTCTTGAGGTCCTGCGGAGCGTAGGCCTCCGGCGGTTGGCCGTCTCGCCTCGGGCCGGTGGATGGCTCGGGGCGGGGCCCCTTCGGCGGAGAAGCCGTCTCGCTACCGGTTGGTGGGTGGGTCGGGGCCGTGTGCCTGTACGTCCGCCCGTCGCCGCGGGGGCCTTCGGCCCGTGACTGCTACCAGGTGAACGTTTCCTGGGCGGAGCCGTAAGCGACGGGCGATGACGTACCGGCACCCGGCCCCTTGCGTGGAGAGGCGACTGCCGCCGGGTGGGGGTGCGCCCCGTAAGGGGGCGCGGCTCCGCCGCGTGAGCGCGACCAGCTACGAACGGCCCGGCAGTCGAGGGCCCCGGGACTGGGGCGCAGGCTCCTGATCGCCCATATGCCGTCGGCCACTGTCGATCATCCCCACGGCTCGATGACCGTGCCCCCCCGCTGCCACCCCCGTCGCCGCCAGCGCCCAGGGCACCGCGGCCAGCGGAATCGTGGAGGCCCGTACCAGCTCTCAGCATCCGCGGGTACGCGTGCGCGGGCATCCCGTGGCTGCCGAGGAGTCGAGTTCGAGGGTGATCACACGGGACATCGGGACGGCCCCTGTCCCCTCTGCCCGCATGGTGCCTCGACGCTTGGTGCGAATCGCCCAGGCGTTCGCATACCTCAGCTCACTGGCCTTGGCACGTACCCCCTAGGGGTATAGGGTTGAGAGGGTGAAAGGCCACGGTGGGATGCACCAACCCCACAAGCCTCGACGAGGAGTAACGACATGACCGCGCAGACCGGCACCCCGGGCCCCGTGACCACCGTCTACAAGGTGAGCGGAATGAGCTGCGGACACTGTGAGGGCTCGGTCTCCAGCGAGATCTCCGAGATCACCGGCGTCAGCTCGGTGAAGGCCGTGGCCGCCAGTGGCGAGGTCACAGTCGTCTCCGCCGCCCCGCTGGACGAGGCCGCGGTGCGCGCCGCGGTCGACGAGGCAGGTTACGAGCTCGTCGGCAAGGCCTGATCACACATCTGCGGATAGGGCCGTCGCAGCCGGTTGACACCGGCTCCGTACGGCCCGGTCCTCGTCTGGAGTCCGGACTCATGAGCAGTACGGCAGCACCCCCCGTCATGGATGAGAGCCCGCACGCCGAGGTCGAGCTCACCATCGGCGGTATGACCTGCGCCTCCTGCGCGGCCCGCGTCGAGAAGAAGCTCAACCGCCTGGACGGCGTGAGTGCCACGGTGAACTTCGCGACAGAGCGGGCGAAGGTCTCGTACCCGGAAGGCGTACGCGTCGCCGACCTGATCGCCACCGTGGAGAAGACCGGCTACACGGCCGGTGAACCACCCCCACGGGAGCCTTCGGAACCTTCGGAACCTTCAAGGCCTTCCGAAGAGACCCGCCGGGCGGAGCAGGACCCCGAACTCGCCTCCCTGCGCGAGCGCCTGACCGTTTCCGCCGTCCTCGCGTTCCCCGTGGTCCTCCTCTCCATGGTCCCGGCCCTCCAGTTCGACACCTGGCAGTGGCTGTCGCTGACGCTCGCTGCGCCCGTCGTCGTGTGGGGCGGGCTGCCGTTCCACCGGGCGGCGTTCACGAACGCCCGGCACGGCGCGGCCACCATGGACACGCTCGTCTCGGTCGGCACACTGGCCGCCTTCGGCTGGTCCGTGTGGGCGCTGTTCTGGGGGCACGCGGGGACGACGGGCATGCGGCACGGCTTCGATCTCACCGTCTCGAGGGCGGACGGCTCGTCGACGATCTATCTCGAGGTGGCCGCCGGAGTCATCACGTTCATCCTGTTCGGCCGCTATCTGGAGGCCCGGTCCAAGCGGCGCGCCGGCGCGGCTCTGCGGGCACTGCTCCACCTCGGCGCCAAGGACGTCTCCGTACTGCGGGAGGGACCGGACGGCCAGGGGGCAAAGGAAGTGCGCGTTGCCGTCGGGCGGTTGGCGGTCGGTGACCGTTTCGTCGTGCGGCCCGGCGAGAAGGTCGCCACCGACGGCATCGTCGTCGAGGGCACCTCGGCCGTCGACGCCTCGATGCTGACCGGCGAGTCGGTGCCGGTGGACGTGACGGTCGGCGACACCGTGACGGGCGCGACCGTGAACACCGGCGGCAGGCTCGTCGTCGAGGCGACCCGCGTCGGCGCGGACACGCAGCTGGCGCGGATGGCACAGCTCGTCGAGGACGCGCAGAGCGGGAAGGCCGAGGTGCAGCGCCTCGCCGACCGCGTCTCCGCCGTTTTCGTACCCGTCGTCCTGCTGATCGCTGCCGCCACCTTCGGTGCCTGGCTGGGCATGACGGACGACCGGACCGCCGCCTTCACGGCCGCCGTGGCGGTACTGATCATCGCCTGCCCGTGCGCCCTCGGCCTCGCCACCCCGACCGCCCTCATGGTCGGCACCGGCCGCGGCGCCCAGCTCGGCATCCTCATCAAGGGCCCCGAGGTCCTGGAGTCGACGCGTCGCGTCGACACAGTCGTCCTGGACAAGACCGGAACGGTCACCACCGGCCGCATGACCCTCCAGGAGGTGTACGTCGCGGAGGACGCCGATGAGAAGCAGGTGCTGCGGCTCGCGGGCGCCCTGGAGCACGCCTCCGAGCATCCCGTTGCCCAGGCTGTCGCGGTGGGCGCAGCACAGCGGGCCGGGGTGCCCCTGCCCCCGGTCGACGGCTTTGAGAGCGTCCCGGGGCTCGGCGTGCGCGGGACGGTCGAGGGACACGAGGTGCTGGTCGGGCGCGCACGGTTGCTCGAAGAGGCCGGTGTCGCGCTACCCGGCGAGCTGGCCTCGCTGAAGACGCGGGCCGAGGCGGACGGACGTACCGCCGTGGCCGTCGCCTGGGACGGCGTGGCACGCGGTGTCCTGACCGTCGCCGACGCGATCAAGGAGACCAGCGCCGAGGCGGTCCGCGAGCTGCGCGCGCTGGGACTCACGCCCGTGCTCCTGACCGGGGACAACCAGACCGTCGCCGAGTCCGTGGCCCGCCGCGTGGGCATCGACGACGCGTTCGTCTTCGCCGAGGTGCTGCCGCAGGACAAGGTCGACGTGGTCAAGCGGCTCCAGGCAGAGGGCCGGGCCGTGGCCATGGTCGGCGACGGGGTCAACGACGCGGCGGCGCTCGCCACGGCCGATCTGGGACTGGCCATGGGCACTGGGACGGACGCGGCGATCGAGGCGGGCGATCTGACACTCGTACGCGGGGACCTGCGGGTGGCCGGGGACGCGATCCGCCTGTCGCGCAGGACCCTCTCCACGATCAAGGGGAATCTCGCCTGGGCCTTCGGCTACAACGTGGCCGCCCTGCCGCTGGCCGCGGCGGGACTGCTGAACCCGATGATCGCGGGCGCCGCGATGGCGTTCTCCTCGGTGTTCGTGGTGACGAACAGCCTTCGGCTCCGGGCATTTCGCTGATGTCGAGGCAGACCCCCTCTGGAGTCCGACGCGCGCCTCACATAAGCTCTTCACAAGACTCGCGCATCCTCCTTACGCTTGGGTCCCGATCGCCATATCGGGCCTCTTGTGCATGTTCGGGGCATATGCAAGAGACGCAGATCACACTGATGTGAACGTAACCGTCGAAGGGGTTGGTGAGTCTAAGTTGGCGATGTCAGACCCGTCTTGGGGGGCGTGTCTGACATCGGGGACGTCTTGGGGGACGTTCCCACAACTGCGTTGCCGGGGCACGTACACCGGGGAGCTTTGAGCGGCCCTCCCATACATACGCGTCCCGGCCATCGCACAGCAGTACGGCACTACCGCAAATTCTCAGTACCGCAGTACCGCAGTACATCGAGTTCTTGCTCGTTTGCTCGCAGCGATTCAGGCGCTGTCCAGACGCCCGGCCGGATCCCGTGGGGGGAATCCGCACCGGGACAAGGAAGACGCCCCGACTGCCGGCCCGTGGGGGGACCGGCAACGGGGCGTCTTCCGATTTCTTGGAGCTCGGTTCGCTCTGGAGGCACCGCTTGGTGCAGTGGGCGCGTCAGCGCGCCTCGACCGGGACGAAGTCCCGCTCGACAACGCCCGTGTAGATCTGACGCGGGCGCCCGATCCGCGAACCCGGCTCCTTGATCATCTCGTGCCACTGGGCGATCCAGCCCGGGAGGCGGCCGAGGGCGAACAGGACCGTGAACATCTCGGTCGGGAAGCCCATGGCGCGGTAGATC
>CBFGQM010000013.1:0-32156 GCA_965650905.1 uncultured Streptomyces sp.
GGACGCCTGAGATGGGACGCCTGAGATGGGACGGCTGAGATGGGACGCATGAGGTCGGACGCGTGAGGGCAAGGCGGCGCGGCGAGGCCCTTCCGGCAAGCGGAGCAGCCTCGCCGCGCCCGCAGTACACGTGACCGGACAGTGCCCGATGCGTCCGGTCGAGTGGGCCGGGTTGGTGCCCAGGTCGGCGTCTTCTTCGCGGAGGAGCGTGGGCGGTCGGCGGCGGTAGGCTGGCAAAGGCTGCCACTCACGTCACGGAGGTCGCTGTGGACGTCCTGGTACTGATCGGCCGCATCCTCTTCTCAGCGCTGTTCCTGAACGCCGCCGTCGGCCACTTCACCCAGACCAAGGCCATGGCCGGATACGCCTCCTCCAGGGGTGTCCCCGCCGCGGCTCCCGCCGTCCTCGCCGGCGGACTGCTGCTCCTCACGGGCGGCCTAAGTGTCCTGCTCGGCATCTGGGCCGACCTCGGCGCCCTGCTGCTGGCCGTCTTCGTGGTCCCGACCGCTTTCCTGATGCACGGGTTCTGGAAGGAGACGGATCCCCAGGCCCGCCAGAACGAGATGGTTCACTTCCTGAAGGACATGTCGCTGGCCGGTGCGTCCCTGACGCTGCTGGCGCTCATCTCGTACGCCGGACCGGAGCTGGGCCTGACGATCACCCGCCCGCTCTTCGCCATCAGCTGACCCCGCGGGACGCGGGAGCACGGGTACGACGCCCCTCGCTGCGCTGTCCGGACGCCCGCGTACGGCCCAGTGCGCGGGCGTCCCTCCGCCGTGCGATGCACCGCACCAGACACCGCGGCGCCCGCCCTCCGGGCGGACGACGGGAACGACAGGCCCTGGCTAGGATCTGCTTCCTGATGACTGCCACTCTCGTTGCCAAGAATCTCGCCGCCGGTCACGGCGACCGCTCCCTCTTCTCCGGGCTTGACCTCGTCGTCGCACCCGGCGATGTGATCGGGCTGGTCGGTGCCAACGGCGCGGGCAAGTCCACACTGCTGCGCCTGCTCGGCGGGCTGCTCACACCCGAGCAGGGTGAGCTGCGGCTCTCCCCGCCGACCGCCACCGTCGGGCATCTGCCGCAGGAACCGGAGCGCCGGCCCGGCGAGACCGTACGGGAGTTCCTCGCCCGCCGCACCGGTGTGGCCGAGGTCCAGCGCGTGATGGACGAGGCCACGCAAGCGCTGGTCGACGGGGCACCGGGCGCGGAGGACGCCTACGCGAACAGCCTGGAGCGGTGGCTCGGCCTCGGCGGCGCCGACCTCGACGAGCGCGCCGAGGAGGTGGCCGACTCCCTCGGCCTCGGCGTCGGCCTGGACCAGCCCATGACGTCCCTGTCCGGAGGCCAGGCGGCCCGCGCCGGACTCGCCTCGCTCCTCCTCTCCCGCTACGACGTCTTCCTGCTCGACGAGCCGACCAACGACCTCGACCTGGACGGTCTGGAGCGCCTGGAGCGCTTCGTGGGCGGGCTGCGCGCGGGCACGGTCGTTGTCAGCCACGACCGCGAGTTCCTCACCCGCACGGTCACCAAGGTCCTCGAACTCGACCTCGCGCAGCAGCGGATCACGTTGTACGGCGGCGGATACGAGGCCTATCTGGAGGAGCGGGACGTGGCGCGCCGGCACGCCCGCGAGGACTACGAGGAGTACGCCGACAAGCGGGCCGCGCTCGAAGGGCGGGCCCAGACGCAGCGCGCCTGGATGGACAAGGGCGTCAAGAACGCCCGGCGCAAGGCGGGCAGCGGTGGCGACAACGACAAGATCGGTCGCAAGTTCCGCAGCGAGGCCAGCGAGAAGCAGGCCGCCAAGGCCCGGCAGACCCAGCGCATGATCGAACGGCTGGACGTCGTCGAGGAGCCGCGCAAGGAGTGGGAACTGCGGATGGAGATCGCGGCGGCGCCTCGCTCGGGGGCCGTGGTCGCCACGCTGCGGGACGCGGAGGTGCGCCGCGGTGACTTCACCCTCGGCCCGGCGACGCTCCGGATCGACTGGGCGGACCGGGTGGCCGTCATCGGCGCGAACGGCGCGGGCAAGTCCACGCTGCTCGCCGCCCTGCTGGGCCGCGTACCCCTGGACGCGGGCCATGCCGGCCTCGGCCCGGGCGTGGTCGTCGGGGAGGTCGACCAGGCCCGCAAACTGTTCCACGGGTCGGAATCGCTGCTCGACGCGTTCTGCGCGGCGGTCCCCGACACGGAGCCGGCCGAAGTCCGCACCCTCCTGGCCAAGTTCGGCCTCAAGTCCGGCCATGTGCTCCGCTCTGCGGCAACCCTCTCACCGGGCGAACGCACCCGCGCGGCCCTGGCCCTGCTGCAGGGCCGCGGCGTCAACCTCCTGGTCCTCGACGAGCCGACCAACCACCTGGACCTGCCGGCGATCGAACAACTCGAGTCCGCGCTGGATACGTACCAGGGCACCCTGCTCCTGGTAACCCACGACCGACGGATGCTTGACGTGGTGCGGACGACACGGCGGTTGGAGGTCGCGGACGGCAAGGTGACGGAGCGCTGGTAGGACTTTGTCGACCAGCTGTGACCTGCGGAAACGTCGAACGGCCTAGGCGTTTGCTGGGTCGTCAGTTCTCTTCCACCGGTCACGGCCGGCACCCGTCGGGTGGCCGTGCCGTCACCTACGGGCCGACCGGGCCCGGCCCTCCGTGTCGTACCGGAAGGTCCGGGCCCGGATCACTCAGCCCGGATCACTCAGCCCTTCTTCGGGTCGAGGAGTCCGGCCCGGCGCAGCGCGTCCGCCATGGCGTTGCTGGCGGGCGGCGGCGCCGGCCGCGACCCGCTGCCGCCACTGCCACCGCGGCCCTGCCGCTGTTGGGGCCGCTGCTGCGGAGGGCGCCCGCCCCGCTGGGGGCGTCCCCCGCCCTGCTGCCCCTGGGGGGCGGCCTCGTCGTCCAGCCGCAGCGTCAGCGAGATCCGCTTGCGCGGGATGTCGACCTCGAGGACCTTCACCTTCACGATGTCGCCGGGCTTCACGACGTCACGCGGATCCTTGACGAACGTCTTGGACATCGCGGAGACGTGCACAAGCCCGTCCTGGTGGACGCCGACGTCCACGAAGGCGCCGAAGGCGGCGACATTCGTGACGACACCCTCCAGAACCATCCCGGAGGAGAGGTCGGAGATCTTCTCGACGCCCTCCTTGAAGGTGGCCGTCTTGAAGGCGGGACGCGGGTCGCGGCCCGGCTTCTCCAGCTCCTTGAGGATGTCCGTGACGGTCGGCAGACCGAACGTCTCGTCCACGAAGTCGGCCGGCTTCAGCGAGCGCAGCGCACTCGTGTTGCCGATCAGCGAGGCGACCTCGCTGCCCGCCGTCCTCACCAGCCGCCGCACCACGGGATACGCCTCCGGGTGCACGCTGGACGCGTCCAGCGGATCGTCGCCCCCACGGATCCGGAGGAACCCCGCGCACTGCTCGTACGCCTTGGGCCCCAGCCGCGCCACCTCCCTGAGCGCGGTCCGCGACCGGAACGGCCCGTTCGCGTCGCGGTGCGCCACGATGTTCTCGGCGAGCCCGGAGGAGATGCCGGAGACCCGGGAGAGCAGTGGCGTCGAGGCGGTGTTCACGTCCACGCCGACGCCGTTCACACAGTCCTCGACCACGGCGTCCAACGATCGCGACAGCTTCACACCGGACAGGTCGTGCTGGTACTGCCCGACGCCGATCGACTTCGGGTCGATCTTCACCAGCTCGGCCAGCGGGTCCTGCAGGCGCCGCGCGATGGAGACGGCGCCGCGCAGCGAGACGTCCATGCCGGGCAGCTCCTGCGAGGCGAAGGCCGACGCCGAGTACACGGAGGCCCCGGCCTCGGACACGACCACCTTCGTCAGCTTCAACTCCGGGTGGGAACCGATGAGTTCACCGGCGAGCCTGTCGGTCTCCCGGGACGCCGTGCCGTTGCCGATCGCGATCAGCTCGACCGCGTGCTCCTTGGCGAGACGGGCCAGCTTGGCCAGGGCCTCGTCCCACTTGTTCTGCGGGACGTGCGGGTGGATGACGTCCGTGGCGACGACCTTGCCGGTCGCGTCGACCACGGCCACCTTCACGCCCGTACGGAACCCGGGGTCGAGCCCCAGGGTGGCGCGCGTGCCCGCCGGGGCGGCGAGCAGCAGGTCGCGCAGGTTCGCCGCGAAGACGCCCACCGCCTCGTCCTCGGCGGCCGTCCGCAGCCGCAGGCGCAGGTCGATGCCGAGGTGCACGAGGACGCGGGTGCGCCAGGCCCAGCGGACCGTGTCCGTCAGCCACTTGTCAGCGGGCCGGCCACGGTCGGCGATCCCGAAGCGGTTTGCGACGATCCCCTCGTACGAGGAAGGCCCGTCCGTCGGCTCCTCGGGCTCCAGGACGAGGTCGAGGACCTCCTCCTTCTCGCCGCGCAACATGGCCAGGACGCGGTGCGACGGCAGCTCCGTGAAGGGCTCGGTGAAGTCGAAGTAGTCCGAGAACTTGGCGCCCGCCTCCTGCTTGCCGTCCCGCACCCTGGCCGCGAGCCGGCCGCGCACCCACATGCGCTCACGCAGCTCGCCGATCAGGTCGGCGTCCTCCGAGAACCGCTCGGTGAGAATCGCGCGGGCACCGTCGAGGGCCGCCTGTGGGTGGTCGACGCCCTTGCCTGCGTCGACGAACGCCGACGCGGCGGCCAGGGGCTCGACCGACGGGTCGCCGAGCAGGCCCTCGGCCAGCGGCTCCAGACCCGCCTCGCGCGCGATCTGCGCCTTGGTCCGCCGCTTGGGCTTGAACGGCAGATAGATGTCCTCCAGGCGCGCCTTGGTCTCGGCGCCGCGGAGGCGCGCCTCCAGCTCGTCGGTGAGCTTGCCCTGCTCGCGCACCGAGTCGAGGATCGCCGTCCGCCGCTCCTCCAGCTCCCGCAGATAGCGCAGCCGCTCCTCGATCGTGCGCAACTGCGCATCGTCGAGCATCTCGGTCGCTTCCTTGCGGTAACGGGCGACGAAGGGCACCGTCGAACCGCCGTCGAGCAAGTCCACGGCTGCCTTGACCTGCCGCTCCCGTACGCCGAGTTCCTCGGCGATCCTGCCTTCGATGGACCCTACGAGGGGTGTCGTCACGATCCCGTACCACCTTCTCCACTGAGGTTGCCTGGCGATTGTCGCAGGTGGCACCGACGATGGGGATCAGGGCGGCTTCAGAGCACGTGTCTTGTCATGGACTCAACACTTAGAGTTCTGAAGGCAGCACAAGAAGGGCAGCTGCGGTCGGGTGGCGGCCGCGGTCTGCTCCTGGTGCGCGAGATCGCGAGAGAGGGGGGCGTGTGCGACGTCGAACACACGGTGAGCGGCGGCAAGGGGATCTGGGCCGCCCTGCCGCTCAAAGCCACGCGAGTCCTTCCCGCGCACTGACCGCCGGCGGGTTCCCGACCGCCCCGCCGGCGGAGCGCCTGGTCACCAGCCCGCGGACGGGCCCGTCAGCTCCCTGATCGCCGGACGGGCCGCATCCAGGACGGTAATGAACCAGGAGGAGAACGGGCCCCTCGCATGCCGTTCCATCAGCTCGGCGGCGCTCACGAAGGCCGTCGAGCCGACCTCCTTCGGATCCGGCCGCAGCGGCGACTGCACCAGGCCGACGAAGAGGTGGTTGAACTCCTGCTCCACCAGCCCCGAGTGCGGGTCCGGGTGGTTGTAGCGCACCGTGCCCGCCTCGGCGAGCAGCGACGGTGAGACCCCGAGCTCCTCGTACGTGCGCCGCGCGGCCGCCGCGAAGGGCGCTTCGCCCGGATAGGGGTGGCCGCAGCAGGTGTTGGACCAGACGCCGGGGGAGTGGTACTTGCCGAGCGCGCGCTGCTGCAGCAGCAGCCGGCCCTGCTCGTCGAACAGGAACACCGAGAACGCCCGGTGCAGCTTCCCGGGTGGCTGATGGGCGGCGAGCTTCTCCGCGGTGCCGATCGTGGTGCCGTCCTCATCGACCAGTTCCAGCAAGATGGCTTTGGCGGTGCCGTTCGACGAACGGTTCGTCGCGGTGGCAGGAGTGATCGGCATACCCATCCTTCGCATCGGTCTTCGAGCCTCAAGTCTGCCGTACGAAACCGGCACTCCCGGCACCACGCGGTGTCCAGCATGTCCGGTTCCGCCGCGCGGCCGAACCGGACATGCGGGCGTCACCGATCAAGCACCGAAAGCCCCCGGATACCTGATCTTGCCCGGCGGCACCGGCGGGGAACCGTCCAGGACGAGCGCCGTCATCGCCTCGTCGGGGACCTCCAACCCGGGCCGGATGCCGCACCGGGAAGCGGACGCGAAGCCGAACCGCGAACCTTGCCCTGCAAAGTGCCGTTCTGGGCCCGCGATTTGAGGCGCGGGCCCCGGATCCACGATGATGATCGCAGCGGACGCGACGGAAACAGCACTCACACGGTGCTGATCGGGCCGTTAACGGGCGGTGAACGGCAGCTTCTCGTCATCCGATAGCCTCTGCCGACACGCCGCCCGGCCGTCCCCGGCCTGGGGCGCCCCCCCACCACGCACATGCCCGGCGCCGCGGACGCGCCGGAAACCAGGGAGTGAGTTCGTCTGTCGACCGCCATCCTCACCGGTCAGCCGGTCCCCGGATCGTCGCTCGAGGGCGATCTGCGGTCGCTGGGCTTCGACGTACGGGTCGCCTCCGGCGCGGCCGACGCCGAGACGCTCCTCGCCGCCGTGCCCGTGGACCAGCGGGTCGCTGTCGTCGACACCCGTTTCGTGGGTCACGTCCACGCGCTGCGCCTCGGACTCACCGACCCCCGCTTCGACGCCGCGGCGCTCCCCGGCGTCGTCACCGCCCGGCCCGCGGCCCGTCCCGCTCTGGCCCGCGCACTGCGCACGGCCGCCGGTGACGCCGTGAACGGCTCCGTGGTGGTCGGCACCGTCGACCGCGTCGCGGAGCTGCTCGAGACCGAACCGCACCGCCCCGAACTCGGCGAACTCGTGGCTGCCGTCCCCCGGGACCCCCAGGCCCGCAACGAGGCCCGCCGGCGCGTGGCCGCCATCGACGAGGAGGCGATCAGGCTGCGTACGGCCGTGAAGTCCCGCGACGGCTTCTTCACGACGTACTGCATCAGCCCGTACTCCCGCCACCTCGCCCGCTGGTGCGCCCGCCGCGGTCTCACCCCGAACCAGGTCACCACGGCCTCGCTGCTCACCGCACTGATCGCGGCCGGCTGCGCGGCGACCGGCACCCGGGCCGGCTTCGTCGCCGCCGGACTGCTGCTCCTCTTCTCCTTCGTCCTGGACTGCACGGACGGACAGCTCGCCCGCTACTCGCTGCAGTACTCGACGCTCGGCGCCTGGCTCGACGCGACCTTCGACCGCGCCAAGGAGTACGCCTACTACGCGGGCCTCGCCCTCGGCGCCGCTCGCGGCGGCGACGAAGTATGGGCTCTCGCCCTCGGCGCGATGGTCCTGCAGACCTGCCGTCACGTCGTCGACTTCTCCTTCAACGAGGCGAACGTCGACAGTACGGCCGCCACCGAAAACACCAGCCCCACGGCGGCCCTTTCGGACCGGCTCGACAGCGTCGGCTGGACGGTCTGGCTGCGCCGCGTGATCGTCCTGCCCATCGGCGAGCGCTGGGCGATGATCGCAGTCCTGACGGCGGTCACGACTCCGCGGATCACCTTCTACGCGCTGCTCGTCGGGTGCGCGGTCGCGGCGACGTACACGACGGCGGGACGGGTGCTCCGGTCGCTGACGCGCAAGGCGCAGCGGACGGACCGCGCGGCGCAGGCGCTCGACGACCTCGCGGATTGCGGACCGCTCGACGAGCTGCTGCGCCGCGTCGCTCGCGGTGTGCCCGGCCGGGGACCGGCGTATCTCGCCCTCGCGGCCGGGGCTGCTGTGGTGTCGGCCTGCTGGCTGGCCCCGTACGGCAGTTGGTGGCCCGTCCTGGGCGCCGCCGGATACGTGCTCCTGTCGGCCCTGGCCCTCGGACGGCCCCTGAAAGGCCGCATGGACTGGCTGGTTCCGCCGCTGTTCCGCGCCGCGGAATACTGCACTGTCCTCGTACTGGCGGTCAGAGCCGACGTGAACGGAGCCCTGCCCGCGGCTTTCGGGCTGGTGGCCGCGGTCGCCTACCATCACTACGACACGGTGTACCGCATCCGCGGCAACGCCGGCGCGCCGCCGCACTGGCTGGTGCGGATGATCGGCGGGCACGAGGGCAGGACGCTGCTGGTCACCGTTCTGGCCGCGCTGCTCGCCGCTACTGATTTCAAGGTCGCGCTCGCGGCGCTCGCCGCGACCGTGGCACTCGTGGTGCTCGTGGAGAGCATCAGCTTCTGGGCGACCGCCCACAAACTCGGCGCGCCCGCCGTACACGATGAAGGAGAACCCGCATGATCGGCCTCGTGCTGGCGGCCGGCGCCGGACGGCGTCTGCGCCCCTACACCGACACCCTGCCCAAGGCACTGGTGCCGGTGGGACCCGAAGGCGACGAGGACAGCATCACTGTGCTCGACCTCACGCTCGGTAACTTCGCCGAGATCGGCCTGACCGAGGTCGCGATCATCGTCGGGTACCGCAAGGAGGCCGTCTACGAGCGTCGTGAGGCGCTCGAGAAGAAGTACGGCGTCAAGATCACCCTGATCGACAACGACAAAGCCGAGGAGTGGAACAACGCCTACTCCCTGTGGTGCGGCCGTGACGCCATCAAGCACTCGGTGATCCTCGCCAACGGCGACACCGTGCACCCGGTCTCCGTCGAGAAGACGCTGCTCGCCGCCCGCGGTGACGGCAAGAAGATCATCCTCGCCCTCGACACGGTGAAGTCCCTCGCCGACGAGGAGATGAAGGTCGTCGTCGACCCCGCGAAGGGCATGACGAAGATCACCAAGCTGATGGACCCCGCCGAGGCCACCGGTGAGTACATCGGCGTGACCCTCATAGAGGGCGAGGCGGCCGACGAGCTCGCCGACGCGCTGAAGACCGTCTTCGAGACCGACCCGCAGCAGTTCTACGAGCACGGCTACCAGGAGCTCGTGAACCGCGGTTTCCGCATCGACGTGGCTCCCATCGGCGACGTCGAGTGGGTCGAGATCGACAACCACGAGGACCTCGCCAAGGGACGCGTGATCGCGTGCCAGTACTGACGAGGCTCATCCCCTCGCCGGTCGTCGTCGACATCCGTCCGGGCGCCCTGGACGACCTGGCGGGTGTCCTCGCCGACCAGCGCATCTCGCACTCCGGCAAGCTGGCCGTCGCGATCAGCGGCGGCTCCGGGGCCAAGCTGCGCGAGCGGCTGGCTCCGGCGCTGCCGGGCGCGAGCTGGTACGAGGTCGGCGGGGGCTCCCTGGACGACGCGATCAAGCTCGCGGACGCCATGAAGTCCGGGCACTACGACGCGGTCGTGGGCCTCGGCGGCGGCAAGATCATCGACTGTGCGAAGTTCGCCGCGGCACGCATCGGCCTCCCGCTGGTCGCTGTCGCCACGAACCTCTCGCACGACGGTCTGTGCTCGCCGGTAGCGACCCTCGACAACGACGCGGGCCGCGGCTCCTACGGCGTACCGAACCCGATCGCGGTCGTCATCGACCTCGACGTGATCCGCGAGGCCCCGATCCGTTTCGTACGCTCCGGAATCGGCGACGCCCTGTCCAACATCTCCGCCGTCGCGGACTGGGAACTCGCCAACCGCGAGCAGGGCGAGGCGATCGACGGTCTGGCCGCCGCCATGGCGCGCCAGGCGGGCGAGGCCGTGCTGCGGCACCCGGGCGGCGTCGGCGACGACGGCTTCCTCCAGGTGCTCGCCGAGGGGCTGGTGCTCACGGGTATCTCCATGTCGGTCGCGGGAGACTCCCGCCCGGCGTCCGGTGCCTGCCATGAGATCAACCACGCCTTCGACCTGCTCTTCCCCAGGCGCGCGGCCAGCCACGGCGAGCAGTGCGGCCTGGGCGCTGCCTTCGCCATGCATCTGCGCGGGGCGCACGAGGAGTCTGCGTTCATGGCCGAGGTGCTGCGCCGCCATGGCCTCTTCGTCCTCCCGGAGGAGATCGGCTTCACCGTCGACGAGTTCGTCCAGGTAGTGGAGTTCGCCCCGAAGACCCGGCCCGGCCGCTACACCATCCTCGAACACCTCGACCTGACCACCGACCAGATCAGGGACGCATACGTCGACTATGCAAAAGCCATCGGTAGCTGAACTCCGCCCGGTCGTTCACCCCCCGGGGGTGAAGGACCGGCGGAGCGGCGAGCACTGGGCCGGCCGGCTCTACATGCGCGAGCTCTCGCTGCGTATCGACCGGCATCTGGTGAACACGCGGGTCACGCCCAACCAGCTGACCTACCTGATGACCGTCTTCGGCGTCCTCGCCGCCCCGGCCCTGCTGGTGCCGGGGATCGCGGGTGCCGTGCTCGGCGTGGTGATGGTCCAGCTCTACCTGCTGCTGGACTGCGTCGACGGTGAGATCGCCCGCTGGAAGAAGCAGTTCTCGCTCGGCGGGGTGTACCTCGACCGTGTCGGGGCGTATCTGTGTGACGCCGCGGTCCTCGTCGGCTTCGGTCTGCGCGCCGCCGACCTGTGGGGCTCCGGGCGGATCGACTGGCTGTGGGCGTTCCTCGGCACGCTCGCCGCCCTCGGCGCGATTTTGATCAAGGCCGAGACCGACCTCGTCGGTGTCGCCCGTCACCAGGGCGGCCTGCCGCCGGTCAAGGAGGCGGCGTCCGAGCCGCGTTCGTCCGGTATGGCGCTGGCCCGCAGAGCCGCCGCCGCGCTGAAGTTCCACCGGCTCGTCCTCGGGGTCGAGGCGTCCCTGCTGATCCTGGCCCTGGCGGTGCTGGACACGGTCCGGGGCGACCTGTACTTCTCACGGCTCGGCGTCGCCGTGCTGGCCGGCATCGCGATCCTGCAGACCCTGCTGCACCTGGTGTCCATCCTGGCCTCGAGCAGGCTGAAGTGAGCACGGCCATGAAGGTCGGCGCGGTGATCATCACCATGGGCAACCGCCCCGACGAACTCAGCGCCCTGATCGACTCGGTCGCCCAGCAGGACGGCGACCCGGTCGAGGTGGTCGTGGTCGGCAACGGCTCGCCCGTCCCGGACGTTCCCGAGGGCGTACGGACGGTCGAGCTGCCCGAGAACCTCGGCATCCCCGGCGGCCGCAACGTCGGCATCGCGGCGTTCGGTTCCGGCGGCACCGGCGGCACCGACGGCTATGACGTCGATGTGATCCTCTTCCTGGACGACGACGGTCTGCTGGCGAACCACGACACGGCCGAGCTGTGCCGCAAGGCCTTCGAGGCCGACCCGGAGCTCGGCATCATCAGCTTCCGCATCGCAGACCCGGACACCGGCCTCACCCAGCGCCGCCATGTGCCGCGCCTGCGCGCCTGCGACCCGCTGCGCAACTCGCGTGTCACCACCTTCCTCGGCGGCGCCAACGCCGTCCGTACGAAGGTCTTCGCCGAGGTGGGCGGGCTGCCCGACGAGTTCTTCTACGCTCATGAGGAGACCGACCTCGCCTGGCGTGCCCTCGACGCGGGCTGGATGATCGACTACCGCTCGGACATGGTGCTGTACCACCCCACGACCGCCCCCTCACGGCACGCGGTCTACCACCGGATGGTCGCCCGCAACCGCGTCTGGCTCGCGCGCCGCAATCTGCCCGCGCTCCTCGTGCCGGTCTACCTCGGCGTCTGGATGCTGCTGACCATGGCCCGCCGCCCGTCACGACCTGCCCTGAAGGCCTGGTTCGGGGGCTTCAAGGAGGGCTGGACCACCGCGTGCGGTCCCCGGCGCCCCATGAAGTGGCGTACGGTATGGCGCCTGACGCGACTGGGCCGGCCACCCGTCATCTGAACAAGCTCGACATCTGAGAGCATTCGGCGGTACCCGGTCCCTGGCTCCGGCCAGGGACCGGGCCCGATCAGGCCGCGCCCTTCGAGGACGAAAGTTTCCCTTGTGAGTGAGACAACGCATGACGGCGGAGTCGCGGTGAGCGCCCCTCCGTCGCCCGATGACGGACTCTTTGCGGCGGACCTCGCCGCCAAGTACGGGCTCGCCGTGAGCGGTGCCAGGCCAGGACTCGTCGAGTACGTCCGCCAGCTCTGGGGACGGCGTCACTTCATCCTCGCCTTCTCCCAGGCGAAGCTCACCGCCCAGTACAGCCAGGCGAAGCTCGGCCAGCTGTGGCAGGTGGCCACACCTCTGCTGAACGCGGCCGTGTACTTCCTGATCTTCGGCCTGATTCTGGGAGCGGACCGCGGCATGGGGCGTGAGGTCTACATCCCGTTCCTGGTGACGGGTGTCTTCGTCTTCACCTTCACGCAAAGCTCGGTGATGGCGGGCGTACGCGCGATCTCCGGCAACCTCGGCCTGGTCCGGGCGCTGCACTTCCCGCGTGCCGCGCTGCCCGTCTCCTTCTCGCTCCAGCAGCTCCAGCAGCTGCTGTTCTCGATGATCGTGCTGTTCGTCGTGGCGGTCGGATTCGGCAGCTACCCGAAACTCTCCTGGGTGCTGATCATCCCCGTCCTGGCCCTGCAGTTCCTGTTCAACACCGGCCTCGCGATGATCATGGCCCGGATGGGATCCAAGACGCCGGACCTCGCGCAGCTCATGCCGTTCGTGATGCGTACGTGGATGTACGCGTCCGGCGTCATGTTCTCCATCCCGGTCATGCTCGCCGACCACCCCCAGTGGATCGCCGACGTCCTCCAGTGGAACCCGGCCGCCATCTACATGGACCTGATGCGCTTCGCGCTCATCGACGGCTACGGCACCGAGAACCTGCCACCGCACGTCTGGGCCGTCGCCGGCGCCTGGTCCCTCCTTGTCGCCGTCGGCGGGTTCGTGTACTTCTGGAAAGCTGAGGAGCGGTACGGCCGTGGCTGAGCAGAACACCGGGTCTCAGATCCCCACCGTCATCGCGGACGAGCTGCACATCGTCTACCGGGTCAACGGCGCCAAGACCGGCAAGGGCAGCGCCACCGCCGCGCTCAGCCGCATACTCAAGCGCGGTGAGGAACGTGGCGTCCGCAAGGTCCACGCCGTCCGGGGCGTCTCCTTCATCGCCTACCGCGGTGAGGCCATCGGCCTGATCGGCTCCAACGGCTCCGGCAAGTCCACGCTGCTGCGCGCCATCGCCGGGCTGCTCCCCGCTGAGAAGGGCAAGGTCTACACCGACGGCCAGCCGTCGCTCCTCGGCGTCAACGCGGCCCTGATGAACGACCTCACGGGCGAGCGGAACGTCATACTCGGCGGCCTCGCGATGGGCATGTCCCGCGAGCAGGTCCGCGAGCGCTACCAGGAGATCGTCGACTTCTCGGGCATCAACGAGAAGGGCGACTTCATCACCCTTCCCATGCGTACCTACTCCTCAGGCATGGCGGCGCGCCTGCGTTTCTCCATCGCCGCCGCCAAGGACCACGACGTCCTGATGATCGACGAGGCCCTCGCCACGGGCGACCGCAAGTTCCAGAAGCGCTCCGAGGCCCGTATTCGCGAGCTGCGCAAGGAAGCCGGCACGGTGTTTCTCGTCAGTCACAACAACAAGTCGATCCGCGACACCTGCGACCGCGTCCTGTGGCTGGAACGTGGCGAGTTGCGCATGGACGGCCCGACCGACGAGGTCCTCAAGGAGTACGAGAAGTTCACGGGCAAGTAATGTCCATGAGGCAGGGCCCCACCGGAACGCTTCCGTGGGGCCCTGCGTCTGCAAAGGAAATGCCAACTCTGGTGGTATTCAGAAATTCAGAAATCTGACGTCAATCGGCGTGTTGTTGTGATGTGCGGGACACCCCGGCGGATGTGCGGGACACCCCGGCGTGGGACGTCGCGTTGTACAACGTAAACTGTGCCGGTGCTGATTCGCGGCAAGTAGGGCGATAATGCGCGACACCGGCGCCCGGTACCGGGCGCTTCGCGCGGGAGTCCGGGCGGCGTGTCCGAAATGGGATGCATTGGGTCGGCAGTGTAGAACGGGAGATGTGACGGCAATGGCTAAGGAAACTCTCCAGCTCCGCTATGCGTGTGCCGTCCCCGGACCGGGCAGCGAGCGGTGACGGCAGCCGGGACGGCGCGCGCCGGCGGCCCGGAGCGCACCACCCTGGACAAGGCCGCGGACGAGAACTTCCCCGTGGCCCCGTTCTTCCTCCCCAGAGCCTGGCGCGCCGATCTCATGGCCGTCTACGGCTTCGCCCGTCTTGTCGACGACATCGGCGACGGCGACCTGGCCCCCGGCGGCGCCGACGCCCGCCTCCTCGGTGTGTCCCCGGAAGAGGCCGAGGACCGTCTGCTCCTCCTCGACGCCTTCGAGGCCGACCTTCGCAAAGTCTTCGACTCGACCCCGAGCCACCCGATCCTGCGCCGCCTCCAGCCGACGGTCCGCCGCGCCGGTCTCACCCCCGAGCCCTTCCTCGCCCTGATCGCGGCCAACCGCCAGGACCAGCTCGTCAAGCGGTACGAGACATACGACGACCTGCTCGCCTACTGCGAGCTGTCCGCCAACCCGGTCGGCCGCCTCGTCCTCGCCGTCACCGGCGCCTCGACCCCCGAGCGCGTGCGCCGCTCGGACGCCGTCTGCACGGCACTGCAGATCGTCGAGCACCTCCAGGACGTCAGCGAGGACCTGACCCGCGACCGCGTCTATCTGCCCACCGAGGAAATGAAACGTTTCCGTGTACAGGAGGCGGATCTCGCCACGGCCACAGCAGGCGCATCCTTGCGCGCACTGGTTGCATATGAAGCAGAACGCGCCCGAAGTCTCCTGAATGAAGGCACCCCCCTGGTGGGTAGCGTCCACGGCAGGCTGAGGCTGCTGCTCGCAGGGTTCGTGGCGGGGGGAAAGGCGGCGATCCGCGCGATTGCCGCCGCCGAATATGACGTACTTTCCGGCCCGCCCAGGTCCGGCAAGCTCCGGCTGCTGCGCGAGGTGGGCGTGACTCTGCGAGGAGAGGGGTGATCCGGACCGTGGAACCTCCAGCGCGGGTGTCCGCACCGGTACTCGCCGCATACAGGTACTGCGAGACAGTGACCGGACGGCAGGCCCGTAACTTCGCGTACGGCATCAGACTGCTGCCGACGCCCAAGCGCCGCGCGATGTCGGCGCTCTACTCGTTCTCGCGGCGGGTCGACGACATCGGTGACGGCGCGCTCGCACCGGACGTCAAGGCAGCCCGGCTGGAGGAGACCCGGGCGCTGCTCGCCCGGGTCCGTGACCGCTCCGTGGCCGAGGACGACACCGACCCGGTCGCGGTGGCCCTCAGTCACGCGGCGGACCACTTCCCGGTCCCGCTCGGCGGTCTCGACGAACTCATCGACGGCGTCCTGATGGACGTACGCGACGAGACCTATGAGACCTGGGACGACCTGAAGGTCTACTGCCGCTGTGTGGCCGGGACGATCGGACGGCTCTCGCTCGGCGTGTTCGGCACGGAACCGGGGGCACGCGGAGCCGAGCGCGCGCCCGAGTATGCCGACACGCTGGGGATCGCGCTCCAACTCACCAATATTCTCAGGGATGTTCGCGAGGACGGCGAGGGGGGACGGACCTATCTGCCGGCGGACGACCTCGCGAAGTTCGGCTGCTCCGCCGGGTTCGGCGGGCCCCGTCCACCGTCCGACTCGGACTTCGCGGGCCTGGTGCACTTCGAAGTGCGCAGGGCCCGCGCGCTTTTCGCGGAGGGTTACCGGCTGCTGCCGATGCTGGACCGACGCAGCGGCGCATGCGTCGCCGCGATGGCCGGCATCTACCGCCGTCTCCTGGACCGCATCGAGCGCGAGCCGGAGGCGGTCCTGCGCGGCCGCGTCTCACTTCCCGGACGCGAGAAGGCGTACGTCGCCGTGCGCGGCCTCTCCGGCCTCGACGCCCGGCACGCGTCCCGACGCACCGTCAGGAGGCGCGTCTGATGGACACTCCGGGCCAAGGTGACGCAACGGAGGGGAAACGGGGCGCAGCCCTCCGGTCGGTGACGGCGTCCCTGACCGCGACGGTCTGCCGTGCGCCGTTCCATCACCATGGCGAGGCCGCGGGGGAGGGCGCACGATGAGCGACACCACACAGCCCGAGGGGCTCGTCGCGGAGAACGCAGGCCGCCCCGAAAGCCCCGGCAGGACGGCCGTGGTGGTCGGCGGAGGGCTCGCGGGGATCACGACCGCCGTTGCGCTCGCCGACGCGGGCGTACGCGTCACCCTGCTCGAAGGACGCCCGCGCCTGGGCGGACTCGCCTTCTCCTTCCGGCGCGGCGCGCTCACCGTGGACAACGGCCAGCATGTGTATCTGCGCTGCTGCACCGCGTACCGCTGGTTCCTCGACCGCGTCGACGGAGCGGGGCTCGCGCCCTTGCAGGACCGTCTCGACGTGCCCGTACTGGACAGGGCGAAGCCCGCGGGAAGCCGGCTCGGCCGACTGCGACGCGACGCACTGCCCGTGCCACTGCATCTCGGGCGTAGCCTCGCGACATACCCGCATCTCTCGCTCGCCGAGCGCGCCAGGGTCGGACGTGCCGCACTCGCACTCAAGCGACTGGACCTCGCCGATCCCGCCCTTGACAGCGAGGACTTCGGCAGCTGGCTGACCCGGCACGGTCAGTCGGCGCGTGCCGTCGAAGCGCTGTGGGACCTCGTCGGGGTCGCGACCCTCAACGCGGTGGCCGGCGACGCCTCGCTCGGGCTCGCCGCGATGGTGTTCAAGACCGGTCTGCTGTCCGACCCGGGCGCGGCCGACATCGGCTGGGCACGCGTGCCGCTGAGCGAACTGCACGACCGGCTGGCCCGCAAGGCGCTCGACTCCGCGGGGGTCCGTACGGAACTCCGCACACGCGTCACCTCCATCTCCCCCAGGAGCAACGGCGGTTGGAGCGTTCAGGTTCCCGGCGAGACACGGGACGCCGACGCGGTCGTGCTCGCCGTACCGCAGCGCGAGGCCCACGGTCTGCTGCCCGAAGGCGCGCTCGACGCGCCCCAGCGGCTGCTGGAGATCGGCACCGCGCCGATCCTCAACGTCCATGTCGTGTACGACCGGAAAGTGCTCAGGCGGCCGTTCTTCGCAGCGCTCGGCACCCCGGTGCAGTGGGTCTTCGACCGGACCGAGGCGTCCGGGCTCTCGGAGGGCCAGTACCTCGCGCTGTCACAGTCGGCCGCGCGGGACGAGATCGACGAACCCGTCTCGGCGCTGCGCGGGCGCTATCTGCCGGAGCTGGAGCGGCTGCTGCCCGGCGCCCGCGGTGCCGAGGTCAGGGACTTCTTCGTGACCAGGGAGCGTACGGCGACGTTCGCCCCGACGCCAGGCGTCGGACGGCTGCGGCCCGGCGCCCGCACCAAGGCACCCGGCCTCTACCTGGCCGGAGCGTGGACCGCCACCGGGTGGCCCGCGACCATGGAGAGTGCGGTCCGCAGTGGTGTCAGTGCGGCGGCTGCCGTGCTGAGCGCCCTGGGCCGGCCCCGCGATCACCTCTTCGAGCTCTTCGAGGAGGCGGCGTGACGCTCGAGCTGAGCGCGGCAGGCTCCCGCACCCCCCGTCTCGCAAATAGAGGAGAGACTGTGCCCACTGTGCCCCCGGCATCGAAGGCTGCCGACGCGGTGGACGTGACCGCGCTCCTGGAGCGCGGCCGGACCCTGGCAACACCGGTACTGAGGGCGGCCATCGACCGCCTTGCACCGCCCATGGACACTGTCGCCGCCTACCACTTCGGCTGGATCGACGCCGAGGGAAACCCCGCGGAGGGCGACGGTGGCAAGGCCGTACGCCCCGCGCTCGCCGTCCTGTCCGCGCAGGCCGCCGGTGCAGCCCCCCAAGTGGGCGTGCCGGGTGCGGTCGCCGTTGAACTGGTGCACAACTTCTCGCTGCTGCACGACGACCTGATGGACGGTGACGAACAGCGCCGCCACCGCGACACCGTGTGGAAGGTGCACGGCCCGGCCCAGGCCATCCTGGTCGGCGACGCCCTGTTCGCGCTGGCCAACGAGATCCTCCTCGAGCTCGGGACGGTCGAGGCGGGCCGTGCCACGCGCCGCCTCACCACCGCCACGCGCGCGCTGATCGACGGTCAGGCGCAGGACATCTCCTACGAGCACCGGGAACGGGTCACCGTCGAGGAGTGCCTGGAGATGGAGGGCAACAAGACAGGCGCGCTGCTCGCCTGCGCCTGCTCCATCGGCGCGGTGCTCGGCGGTGGAGACGACCGCACGGCCGACACGCTGGAGAAGTACGGCTACCACCTCGGCCTCGCCTTTCAGGCCGTGGACGATCTGCTGGGCATCTGGGGCGACCCGCAGGCCACCGGCAAGCAGACCTGGAGCGATCTGCGTCAGCGCAAGAAGTCCCTGCCGGTCGTGGCCGCTCTCGCGGCGGGCGGCCCGGCCTCCGAGCGCCTCGGCGAGCTGCTCGCCGCGGACGCCAAGAGCAGCGCCTTCGAAAACTTCTCCGAGGAGGAGTTCGCCGCGCGCGCCGCGCTCATCGATGAGGCGGGCGGCCGCGAGTGGACGGCCCAGGAGGCGCGCCGCCAGCACACCATCGCCATCGAGGCGCTCGACACGATCCACATGCCGGAACAGGTACGGGCCCAGTTCGTGGAGCTCGCCGACTTCGTCGTCGTACGAAAGAGATGATCACTATCGGTCGAACAAACCTCGCGTAGTCGCCGGCCGGTGCCTCCCCCCAAGCCCTCCGCTTCGTCCGGACAGGGGACCCCCATCCGAAAGACGCACCGGCCGACGGCGGACCCACAGCAGAGACATGCCACTGCACGAAGGGGAAGCCATGACAGCGACGACCGACGGGAGCACCGGGGCACTGCCGCCCCGCGCTGCCTCGGCCAGCGAAACTCACCCCACGACTCCCGTGGCGACCGGGACAGCCGATGTCCGAGACGCCGCCACGCGCGCGATACAGCGCGCCACCGACTTCCTGCTCTCCACACAGGACGCCCAGGGCTGGTGGAAGGGCGACCTCGAGACGAACGTCACGATGGACGCCGAAGACCTGCTGCTCCGCCAGTTCCTGGGCATCCGCGACGAGAAGACCACGCACGCCGGGGGCCTCTTCATCCGCGGCGAGCAGCTCGAGGACGGCACCTGGGCCACGTTCTACGGAGGGCCCGGCGAGCTCTCCACCACCATTGAGGCGTACGTCGCACTGCGGCTGGCCGGCGACGCACCGGACGAGCCGCACATGGCGAAGGCCTCGGCCTGGATCCGGGAGCAGGGCGGCATCGCCGCGGCCCGGGTCTTCACCCGGATCTGGCTGGCCCTGTTCGGCTGGTGGAAATGGGACGACCTGCCCGAACTGCCGCCGGAGCTCATCTACTTCCCCCTGTGGGTGCCGCTCAACATCTACGACTTCGGGTGCTGGGCGCGGCAGACCATCGTGCCGCTCACCATCGTCTCGGCCAAGCGGCCGGTGCGGCCCGCGCCGTTCACACTCGACGAGCTGCACACCGACCCCCGTAACCCCAATCCGGCCAAACCCCTCGCGCCAGCGGCAAGCTGGCACGGGGTCTTCCAGCGGCTCGACAAGGCCCTGCACTCGTACCACAGGGTCGCGCCACGCCGGCTGCGCCGGGCCGCGATGAACAGCGCCGCCCGCTGGATCATCGAGCGGCAGGAGAACGACGGCTGCTGGGGAGGCATCCAGCCGCCCGCCGTGTACTCGGTCATCGCGCTGCACCTGCTCGGCTACGACCTCGGACACCCGGTGATGCGCGCCGGGTTGGAGTCTTTGGACCGGTTCGCCGTGTGGCGCGAGGACGGGGCCCGGATGATCGAGGCCTGCCAGTCGCCGGTGTGGGACACCTGTCTGGCGACCATCGCACTCGCCGACGCGGGAGTCCCCGCCGACCATCCGCAGCTCGTGAAGGCCGCGGACTGGATGCTCGGCGAGCAGATCGTCCGGCCCGGCGACTGGGCCGTACGCAGACCCCGACTCCCGCCGGGCGGCTGGGCGTTCGAGTTCCACAACGCCAACTACCCCGACATCGACGACACCGCCGAGGTCGTCCTCGCACTGCGCCGGGTCAAGCACCACGATCCGGAGCGCGTCGAGAAGGCCATCGGGCGCGGGGTGAGCTGGAACCTCGGCATGCAGTCGAAGAACGGCGCGTGGGGCGCCTTCGACGTCGACAACACCAGCGCCTTCCCCAACCGGCTGCCGTTCTGCGACTTCGGCGAGGTCATCGACCCGCCGTCCGCCGACGTCACCGCGCACGTCGTGGAGATGCTCGCCGTCGAGGGGCTGTCCCACGATCCCCGCACCCGCCGGGGTATCGAGTGGCTGCTCGCCGAACAGGAGGCGAACGGCTCCTGGTTCGGCCGCTGGGGCGTCAACTACGTATACGGCACCGGGTCGGTACTGCCCGCCCTGGTCGCCGCCGGGCTGCCCGGCTCGCATCCGGCGATCCGGCGGGCCGTGGCCTGGCTGGAGACGGTGCAGAACGACGACGGCGGCTGGGGGGAGGACCTGCGCTCCTACCGCGACGTCGACCGGTGGAGCGGCCGTGGCGCCTCGACCGCCTCGCAGACGGCCTGGGCACTGCTCGCACTGCTCGCGGCGGGGGAGCGGGAGTCCAAGGCCGTGGAGCGCGGCATCGCCTGGCTGGCGAAGACCCAGTCGGCCAGCGGCTCCTGGCACGAGCCGTACTTCACCGGCACCGGCTTCCCAGGGGACTTCTCGATCAACTACCACCTCTACCGTCAGGTCTTCCCGCTCACCGCGCTCGGCCGGTATGTCCACGGCGAACCGTTCGCCGACCGGCGGGCGAAGGGAAGCTGATGCGTACGACACCGGCTGCCGCCCCGCTGCTGATCGCCTGCGCGCTCGGCATCGAGCACCTCGCCCTGCGCAGCGGCGACCGCGGTGGTGCGGACGGCCCCGTTGCGGTGCTGCGTACCGGCATGGGACCCGGGGCAGCCGCGCACGCGGTCACCCGGGCGCTCGCCGAGCCGGCTCTGATGGAGGCGGCCGTCCTGGCCACGGGCTTCTGCGCCGGACTCGTGCCCGGCATGCACCCCGGCGACCTGGTCGTCGCCGAGGAGACCCGGGACGCGCGCGGCCGCACCCCGTGCGTGGGCACCGACCTGCTCGTGAAGGAACTGGCGCGTGCCGTGCGCGGGCGTGCCGTCCACACCGGGCTGCTCACCGGTTCGGACCATGTCGTCCGCGGCCACGAACGGTCGGATCTGCGGGCGACCGGCGCCATGGCGGTCGACATGGAGTCGGCGGCCACGCTCCACTGCGCCGTCCGGGCGGGCGAGCGTCCGGTTGCGGCCGTCCGGGTGGTCGTGGACGCTCCAGACCATGAACTCGTCCGGATCGGCACGGTGCGCGGTGGAATATCGGCTTTCCGTGTTCTTCGTGCCATCCTTCCCGCTTTCTTTGAATGGCACCGTTCTTTGCTGCTCCCCAGGAGGTGAGCCAGATGGCCATGCCGCTTCGCCAGACCATCAAGGTGGCGACGTATCTCGCCGAACAGAAACTCCGTAAGCGCGACAGGTTTCCGCTCATCGTCGAGCTCGAACCGCTCTACGCGTGCAATCTGAAGTGCGAGGGCTGCGGCAAGATCCAGCACCCGGCCGGAGTGCTCAAGCAGCGTATGCCGGTGGCGCAGGCAGTGGGTGCGGTGCTGGAGTCCGGTGCGCCGATGGTGTCCATCGCGGGCGGTGAGCCCCTGATGCATCCTCACATCGACGAGATCGTAAGGCAGCTGGTGGGACGGAAGAAGTACGTCTTTCTGTGCACCAACGCCATGCTGCTGCGCAAGAAGATGGACATGTTCAAGCCCTCGCCCTACTTCGCCTTCGCCGTGCACATCGACGGGCTGCGCGAGCGGCACGACGAGTCCGTGGCGAAGGAGGGCGTGTTCGACGAGGCCGTGGAGGCCATCAAGGAGGCCAAGCGGCGCGGCTTCCGGGTCACCACCAACTCGACCTTCTTCAACACCGACACCCCGCAGACGATCATCGAGGTGCTCGACTTCCTCAATGACGACCTGAAGGTGGACGAGATGATGATCTCCCCCGCCTACGCCTATGAGAAGGCGCCCGACCAGGAGCACTTCCTCGGTGTGGAGCAGACCCGGGAGCTGTTCAAGAAGGCCTTCGCGGGCGGCAACCGGCGGCGCTGGCGGCTCAACCATTCCCCGCTGTTCCTCGACTTCCTCGAGGGCAAGGTCGACTTCCCCTGCACGGCGTGGGCGATCCCGAACTACTCGCTCTTCGGCTGGCAGAAGCCCTGCTATCTGATGAGCGACGGATACGTCACTACATACAAGGAACTCATCGAGGAGACCGACTGGGACGCGTACGGCCGCGGCAAGGACCCGCGCTGCGCCAACTGCATGGCGCACTGCGGCTACGAGCCGACCGCCGTGATGGCCACCATGGGCTCCCTGAAGGAGTCCCTGCGCGCTGCCCGTGACACCGTCTCCGGAAACCAGGGGTGAGGGCATGACCGCTGTTCCGGCTGAAGCCGGGCGTATCCACGAAGGAAAGTCCGGATGACGACCGTGGAACCGTCCTCGCAGAACGAGGAGTTCGATCTCGGCAGACTACTCGCCATGAGGGGAGCCGAGCGCTACGAGCTCCACTCACGGCACCTCAACCACCAACTCCCGCGCATGCTGCACACCATCGGCTTCGACAAGGTCTACGAGCGGGCCGAGGGCGCGCACTTCTGGGACGCGGACGGCAACGACTATCTGGACATGCTTGCCGGGTTCGGGGTGATGGGCCTGGGCCGGCACCATCCCGTCGTCCGCAAGGCGCTGCACGACGTGCTCGACGCCTCGCTCGCCGACCTCACCCGCTTCGACTGCCCGCCTCTGCCGGGACTCCTCGCCGAGCGGCTCCTCACCCACAGTCCGCAACTCGACCGGGTGTTCTTCGGCAACAGTGGTACGGAGGCGGTCGAGACGGCGCTGAAGTTCGCCCGGTACGCGACCGGTAGACCGCGCGTGCTGTACTGCACGCACGCGTTCCACGGGCTGACCACCGGCTCGCTGTCCGTGAACGGCGAGGCCGGGTTCCGTGACGGCTTCGCGCCGCTGCTGCCCGACACGGCGGTCCCGTTCGGCGATCTCGACGCCCTGGCCACGGAGTTGAAGAAGGGGGACGTCGCCGGGCTGATCGTCGAACCCGTCCAGGGCAAGGGCGTGTACGAGGCGCCGCCCGGGTATGTGCTCGCCGCCCAGGAACTGCTGCGCCGGCACAAGGCGCTGCTCATTGCGGACGAGGTGCAGACGGGCCTCGGGCGGACCGGCGACTTCTACGCCTACCAGCACGAGGACGGCGTCGAACCGGATCTGGTGTGTGTGGCGAAGGCGTTGTCCGGTGGCTATGTGCCCGTCGGCGCGACCCTCGGCAAGGACTGGATCTTCAAGAAGGTCTATTCGTCGATGGACCGCGTCCTTGTGCACTCCGCGAGCTTCGGGTCCAACGCACAGGCCATGGCGGCCGGCCTCGCCGTGCTCTTTGTGATGGAGAACGAGGAGATCGCCGCCCGGGCCCGCGCCACGGGAGAGCAGCTGAAGTCCCGGCTCGCCGTGCTCGTGGACAAGTATGAGCTGCTGAGTGAGGTACGCGGCCGGGGGCTGATGATCGGAATCGAGTTCGGCAGGCCCACCTCACTGAAGCTGCGTAGTCGCTGGACGATGCTGCAGGCCGCTCGCAAGGGGTTGTTCGCGCAGATGGTGGTCGTACCGCTGCTCCGGCGGCATCGGATCCTCACCCAGGTCGCGGGTGACCACCTGGAGGTGATCAAGCTGATCCCGCCGCTGATCATCGGCCAGCGGGACGTGGACCGGTTCGTGGACGCCTTCACCGCGGTGATGGATGACGCCCACAACGGGGGTGGGCTGGTGTGGGACTTCGGGAAGACGCTGGTGAAGCAGGCGGTGGCGAACCGCTGACAGGTGCTTTCGCCTCGTCCACGCCCTCTCGGACGCGGCGTGCAAGGGCGGAGCCGTCGCCGCAGACCTGGCGTGGGTCCGCCGGTCGACGTGACCTCGGTCCGTCAGTCGAGGAAACGCTTTCGCAGCCGCTCCCGCGTCTCGGGGGTCACATGGAGAGCCTGCTCCAGATAGGCGTCGAATCCTCCCCAGGTCTCCTCGATCGTCAGGAACGCCGCTGCGAGATATTCGGCGCGGGCATCGAAGAGAGGGCTGAGCAGCTCCATGACTTCCGGTGCGTAGCCGTCGGCCGAGGTCGTGCCGCGGTGCACCTTGTAGCGGCGGTGGGCGGCGTTCGACTTGAGGTAGTCCGTCGCGATGGACTCGTGCTCGACACCGAGGGCGAGGAGCGTCACCGCGATGGAGAGGCCCGCGCGGTCCTTGCCCGCGGCGCAGTGCATGAGCGCCGGCAGGCTTTCCTCGGCGAGCGCGTGCAGCACATGGCTGTGCTCGGCCGTGCGCTCCTTGATGATCATGCGGTAGGAGCTGATCATCAGGTTCGCGGCCTTGCCGTCCGAGAGGAGCGGGCGCAGCTGGTCCGGGTCGCCGTCGTGGACCATCTCCCAGAACTCGGCGCCGTGCGCCGGGTCGGTCAGCGGGAGATTCACATTGCGCACGCCCGGCAGGTCGACGTCCGGACCCTCCAGTTCCTTGTCCGCGGCATTGCGGAAGTCGAAGATCGTGTGCAGGCCCAGCGAGGTGAGGAACTCGGTGTCCTCCTCGGTCGCGTGCGCGAGATGGCCGCTGCGGAACAGTCGTCCGTACGCCACCCGACGGCCGTCCACGGTCGGCAGGCCGCCCATATCGCGGAAGTTGCGCACTCCGGTCAGCTCGGGCTCGGTCGACGGGACCTGCTGCGTCATGGGGTCTCCTCCCATTCGGCGGCCGACGCTCTTGTCGGCGGGGCGCGCTCTCGACGATACGACACGGATTCCCGGGGCAATGAGTTGTCCACAGGCATCACCTCCAAGGCGTGGGTGACCTGGATATGATGTTGGTACTTGAGTGCGACTGTTCGAATCGGTGAGGAATTGATGGTAGAGATCGGCGGAGACCGTCGTACGTGGCTTCTCTCGGGACCGACGAGCAGTTATGCCCTCCGGCTCACCGACAAGGACGAGTTGCTGCATCTGCACTGGGGGCCGCGCATCGCGCTCGAGGACGCCGAGGCGCTCGCCGCCCGTCCCGGTCCGCAGGGCCGGGCCTTCGAGTCCCCGCTCGATGGGCACGAGGAATACCCGGTCGAGGGCGGCCCCCGTTTCGTACGGCCCGCGCTGTCCGTGCGCACGGACGAGCGGCGCGGCACGGAGTGGCGTTTCGAGGGGTACGAGGCGGACGATGGCGAACTGCGGCTGCGGTTCTTGGACTCGGGGCTCGGTATCACACTGCACTACCGGATGCGCCATGACGTCGTGGAGCGCTGGGTGACCCTTCTCAACGAAGGGCCCTCCCTGGAGGTACTGCGGGCCGACTCCGCCACCTGGACGCTGCCCGAGCGTGACGGCTGGCGGCTGTCGCAGTTGCACGGGCGGTGGGCGGCCGAGTCCCGGCTCGTACGAACGGACCTCACCTACGGCGAGAAGGTCATCGGCAGCCGGCGCGGGCACACCGGGCATCAGCATCTGCCCTGGGTCGCGCTGGACGCCGAGGGCGCGGCGACGGAGGAGAGCGGCGAGGTGTACGGGTGCGCGCTCGCGTGGTCCGGATCCTGGCGGATCGCCGTGGCCCAACTCCCGGACGCACGCGTGCAGATCAGCGGCGGGGCCGGGTACGACGACTCGGGCCTGGTGCGGCTGGCACCGGGGGAGAGCTTTGTCACGCCCGTCTTCGCGGGGCTGTGGAGCGACGGCGGCTTCGGCGGGGCGAGCCGTGACTGGCACGCCTACCAGCTGACGTATGTGATCCCGGACGCCGACGAGGACCGGCCCGTGCTCTACAACTCCTGGGAGGCGACCGAGTTCGACATCTCCGAGGAGCAGCAGCGGGCGCTCGCGCGGCGGGCCGCGGCGATGGGCGTGGAGCTCTTCGTCGTCGACGACGGCTGGTTCGGGAGGCGGACCAGCGACCGGGCCGGGCTCGGGGACTGGACCGTCAACCCGGACCGATTTCCGGCCGGGCTGAATCCCCTGGCGGACGACGTACACGCCCTGGGCATGCGGTTCGGGATCTGGGTCGAGCCGGAGATGGTCAACCCGGACAGCGAGCTCTACCGCGCGCATCCGGACTGGGTGCAGTTCGAGTCCGGGCGCAGGCGCACCGAGTTCCGTAACCAGTTGGTGCTGAACGTCGCGCGCGAGGACGTCCAGGAGTACCTGTGGGAGCAGCTCCACGCCTTGCTCTGCAGTACGCCCATCGACTACGTGAAGTGGGACTTCAACCGCTGCTTCACGGACGCCGGATGGCCGGACGAGCCGTATCCGCGAAGGCTGTGGGTCGACCATGTGCACGCGCTGTACGGCCTGTTGGACCGACTGCGGGCCGCGCATCCGGGTGTCGCCTTCGAGTCCTGCTCGGGCGGCGGCGGCCGGATCGACCTCGGGATCATGAAGCGTACGGACCAGGTGTGGACCTCGGACAACACCGATCCGCTCGACCGGCTCGCCATCCAGCACGGCTTCAGCCAGATCCACCCGGCGCGGGTCATGGCAGCCTGGGTCACCGACAGCCCGAACACACAGCTCAACGGGCGAGTCAGCACGCTGCGCTTCCGCTTTGTGAGCGCCATGGCCGGGGTGCTCGGAGTGGGTGGCGACCTGACCGGGTGGAGTGACGAGGAGCTGGCCGAGGCACGGGAGTGGGTGGAGCTCTACAAGGAGATCCGGCCCGTCGTGCAGCGTGGCGACCTCTACCGGCTGCGGGCGCCGGAGGGCGGGCTGAGTGCGGTGCAGTACGTCCACGGGGACCGCGTCGTTGTGCTCGCCTGGCTCCAGGCCCAGAGTTACGGCGCGCCCGTCGGGTCGGTGCGGCTGCGCGGTCTCGAACCGACAGCTGCGTATGAATGCCTTGAAACGGGCGAAATTCATCGGGGGGCAGTGCTCTTGCATCACGGGCTCAGGGTGGGGCTGCGCGGCGACCTTGATGCGGCAGTTTTCCGCCTGCGTCGTATCTGACCGTTCTGTCCGTATTGGTGCGCCTTCATTAAACTCGCCCTGGAATGCGGGTCGCTGGACCCGTGGTCCGTGAGCAGCGTCATATTCGTGACGTTCCGCTGTCGCCATGTTCACGTAATTCGACGGTGTTCTCAGGGGATTCGGGAATGCGTGGAATCTGTGATTGACCCACGGTGACCGAGATATCGGTCAAGGATCATGAGAATGGGGCACAAGGAAAACCCCAAGCTTGTTCCTGTGCGTCTGGGTCGCATACGTTCCCCATCACTCCGGACGGACGCCTAATCCTGCCGCCGCCCGGAATCCGCACACTCACCCGTACGCGGCAGGAGCGGGGGACCCACAGGTACAACGCCTGTTCCGGTCTCCGGAACAGGCTTGGGGTAAAGCCGCGCGAAAACGTGGCCGGGCATCTCCAGCTCGCACCCGACAGCTCACCTCGCAGGCGCCGGAGAGGAATTCGTTATGCCCGCGAAGGGTAAGCACCGCCGCCCCAAGTCCCCGCGTTTCGCCCGCTCGATCGCCATTGCCGGAACCGGTGGCGCCGTGCTCGCGCTGCCGTTGCTGGGAGCGACCGGTGCGCACGCCGCTACTCCGCAGACCGTCGCCGCGTCCGTTTCCAAGAAAGCCGTATCCGTTTCGGAGAAGGCCGTCGAGTCCGCCCCGGTCGCCGTTTCGAAGAAGGCCGCGACCAGGACGTACACGGTGAAGAGGGGTGACTCCCTCTCGAAGATTGCCCGTGCACAGAATGTCAGGGGCGGCTGGAAGAAGCTCTACGCCGACAACCGCAAGGCCATCGGCGCCGATCCGGCGCTCATTCACCCGGGCATGAAGCTGACGATCGGCAAGAAGGCCGGCTCCGGCCCCGACTCCTTCTCCGGTTCTGCTTCTGCTTCCAGCAAGAGCAAGGCCACTGAGTCGTCCGCCGAGCCGTCCGCCGAGCCGTCCGCTCAGTCGTCCCCGAAGACCGCCACGGCGGCCGAGACGGCGAACACGCCAATTTCGGCCGCTTACATCGCGCCGGTCGAGGGCACGACCGTCGGCACGCCCTACAGGATGTCGGGCAGCATGTGGTCCAGCGGCTACCACACCGGTGTCGACTTCGTGGTCCCGACCGGCACCTCGCTCAAGGCCGTGGGCGCGGGCACGGTCGTCTCCGCCGGCTGGGGTGGCGCGTACGGCAACCAGGTTGTCATCCAGCTCAACGACGGCTTTTACGCCCAGTACGCCCACCTGTCCTCCCTCTCGGTCTCGGCCGGTCAGTCCGTAACCGCGGGGCAGCAGGTCGGCCTCTCCGGTGCGACTGGCAACGTCACCGGTCCGCACCTGCACTTCGAGATCCGCACCACGCCGAACTACGGATCGGACGTGGACCCGGTGGCGTTCCTGCGCTCCCACGGCGTCTCCGTCTGACACCTCCACGACATCGCACCCAAGCAAGCGAATCCCTCTCGCTCGCCGAAGGCCGGACCCCCGGGTCCGGCCTTCGGTCTGTCCCGGGGCGCAGCCGCGATCGCCGCGACGGGGGTCTTCGTGTCCGCCGGCCTCTTCACCACGCGGTGCGTCGGCAGACCGGTGCGGATCGCGGCCCGGTAGGTGGCCGGCATGTCGACAGCGGCATGTCGACTACAGCATGTCGGATGTGGCATGTCGGATGCTCTTGCGCCAGGCCAGGAGCGTAGTGGACAGCCGGACAGTAGTACGAGTGATGACACGCACTGCGATGACTCGCGTGATCGCGGCGCGGCCGTAGGTGCGCGGGCCCAGTCAACGCTGTGACCGGCCCGGCTGGGGCATGGCAAGCGGAGCGACGTGTGTCAGAGTAGAGGTGACGCGACGGTGCGGTCAGCGAGCGGAGAAGACGGGAGAGGCTGGCCTGTCATGTCCCTATATTTCGATCATCATAATTCGGCCACTGCCCCTTCCTCCTCCATTGACCGGAGGAGCGAGGAGTACGCGGACCTTTTCGGGCAGGTCTCGGTGATCTTCGCCGCGCTGGGCGGCCCGAGACACGTACTGGAAGCGGCGAACTCGGCCTTCTTCGAGGCCCTCGGCCGCGATCATGGACGCGTCGGCGAGCCGATCGGAGAGCTGATTCCGGAACTGGCCGCGCAGGGCGTCCTCGACCGGCTCGATACGGTCTACCGTACCGGCGTTGCGTACCGTGCCCGAGACGGGCGGCTCCTGCTCGGCGGGCCGGGCAGGCAGCGGGAGAGCTTCTTCGACTTCACATACGAGCCACGCCGGGATGCGGTCGGCCAGGTCGACGGGGTCGTGCTGATCGCGGTCGAGACCACCGAGTACCACCACGCGCATCTCCTGGCCGCCGAGCAGCGCGCGCTGCTGGAGCAGATCGCAGGCGACGCCCCGCTGGACGAGATCCTCTGCGGCATGGCCGGGACGATCGAGGAGCTCTCCCCGGACCTGATCGTCTCGGTACTGCTCAGTGATCCCGACGGACAGCATCTGCGGCACGGCACCGCCCCGCGCCTGCCGGACTTCTACAACGAGGCCATCGACGGGGCGCCCATCGGCGAGGGCGTCGGATCGTGCGGCACGGCCGCCTACCGGCGTGAACCGGTGATCGTCACCGACATCGCCACCGATCCCCTGTGGCAGGACTACCGCCACGTGGCACGGCAGGCCGGGGTCGCGGCGTGCTGGTCCACGCCGATCCAGGACGCGGACGGTCGGCTGCTGGGCACCTTCGCCATGTACCACCGCACGCCGAGGGCTCCGGAGGAGAAGGACCTGGCGCTCAGCGCGGCGTTCGCCCGGATAGCCGCGCTGGCCATTGAACGCCACCGCGCGGTGGAGGCGGGTCACGCTGCCCAGGAGCGCGAGAAGGCAGCTCATGAGGATCTGGCCTTCGTGCTGGAAGCCAGCACCGCCGTCACGCGCGAGCCACTCTATTCCGACTGCTTGCAGCGCATGGCCCGGCTGACCGTGCCGGCCCTGGCGCCGCTGTGTGCCGTCCACGTGGCCGAGCACGGCCAGATCCGGCGAATCGCCGTCGCTGCCTCGGACTGGGAGGAGGAGCTCCTCGCTTCCCCCGCACTGCGCGATGAGGTGGAAGCCGCTGTCGCACGCGTGCTGGCTTCCGGCACCACTGAGAACGCGCACCAGGGCCTCTGCGCGCAGCTCGGCATCACTGGTTTCGTCTGCGTGCCTCTGGCCACCCGGGGCCGCACCTTCGGCGTGCTCACCCTCCTGTCCACCGACCTGCCCCTGGAGGGCCGCACGATCGCCCTGGCCGAGGAGCTCGCCCGCCGTGCCGCCTCGAGTGCCGACAACGCCCACCAGTTCACCGACCGTGTCCGGCTGGCCCGCGATCTGCAAGCGGGCCTGCTGCCTCCCGAGTTGCCCAGGATTCCCGGCGCCACCTTGGCGGCCGCGTACCATCCGGCCGGCGAAGGACTCGATGTCGGCGGCGACTTCTACGACGTCTTCCCGCTGCCCGACAATCGCTGGGCGCTCATGATCGGCGATGTGTGCGGACGCGGCGCGCTGGCCGCCACCACCACCGGCATGGTCCGCCACACCGCACGCGCCGCCTCCCGCCTCCTGAGCGACCCGGGGGCGGTGGTCGCCGCCATCAACGACGCGCTGACGCAGAGCACCGCCGACGACGACCGGTTCGTCTCGCTGGTTTATGGCCAGCTTCGGCACACGGGGTCCCACCTCGCGCTCGACCTGATTCGCGCGGGCCACGTACCACCTCTCGTGCGCCGAGCCGACGGCACGGTCGAAGAACTCACCCAACCCGGCCTGCTGTTGGGCATCACTCCCGAACCCGACTTCGGCTTGTGCAACATCGACCTGCGCTCTGGCGACAGCCTGGTCCTGGTCACCGACGGCGTCACCGAGGCGCGTTCCGCCGACGGCGAGTTCTTCGGCGAGGATCGCCTGGCCGACGCACTCGTCGCATGTCGGACCACGACGCCCACCGCCGCCGCCCTCATCGAGTCCGTCACCGCCGCGGTCACCGAGTTCGCAGGCAGCGCCTTCCTCGACGACCAGGCCGCGCTGGTTCTCACCGTCACCTGACGGCATGTCAGGCTATGCCAAACCGCCATCGCACTGGCACCGTTCGGCGGTGTCAAGCGGTCGGGGGTCCGGCAGGGAAAGGCGGCCGGATCGCGATCGAGGAGTTCCTGTGCGTGCCAGTACCTCGCGAGGATCGCCGCCACCGGCCCGAAGCTCTCCGTCTCGATCAGTCGGCGGCCGGGGCCCACATCGGTGCCGGCCTCATGCGACCTCATACCGAAACGCTGTCCCCTTCGGGGAAAGTGATCCTGACTTCCGCCCCCTCCAAGGTGCAGGACACCGACTCCCGTATGGCCTGGGGATGCACGGCGTCCCGCGTCAGCGCGAGCAGGGTGACGTACACACCGCTGCCGCCCGGTCGTCCGGCCGCGCACCGCAGGTACGGTGTCGCCGAGTGCGGGCCGAAGGCGTTGGCCGCGACCGCCCGCGCGATGCCCGTGTCCTCGTCCCAGCCGTGCAGCGCGACGACCGCACTGGTCAGCCCGTCCGCGGTCCGGGCCAGCGCCCAGCCGGAACCCCGCTCCGCCGTGGGCCGGATATCGGCCGCGACCGCGTATCCGCCCTCCCGCACCGCCACACCGGCCGGGGCCAGTACCCGGTGCACGCGTATCTCCCACGAGCCGCGCAGGACACTCGTCGTCTCGATCGGGAACTCCTCGTCGGCGCCCGGAAGTTCAGCCTGGTAGCGGGAGGCCGCCATGCGCCCGGAGCAGTGCAGCGGAACGATCAGGCGCCGGCGTGAGGCGGTGCCGTCCGGTGCGAGGAGCGCGATGTGCCCGTCCACCGTTCGTTCCCAGGCGGGCGCGCCCGCGTCCGGCGCGGTCACCGTCGAGTACCCGAACTTCGCGTAGTGCGGATCGTCCTCGGCGGGTCGGCCCGGGGCGTTGTGGTCGCTGCCGTGGTTGACCAGACGGACGATGCCGTCGTGCTTCGTGCCGTGCAGCAGCCAGCCCGGTGCCGGGAGAGCGGTGTACTGGTCCGACTCCTCGACGGGGAGCGGCCGTTCACGCGCCGTCCACACCGGATGGTTCGCGGGCAGCAGCAGCCCCAGGAAACCCTTGCTCGCCCAGTACGGTGACGCGGGCCCCGAGTACCGCTGGGTCGTCGGCAGGAACGTGCCGTACCAGCCGAGCGGCA
>CBFGQM010000014.1:0-30350 GCA_965650905.1 uncultured Streptomyces sp.
CGGGAGTCGTGAAGTACTCGGCCTTGGCGATGAAGGTCACCTTACGGTCGAGGACCGCGGGGAGGAAGAACGAGTCCGAGAAGGACAGATGATTGCTCGCCAGTATCGCGGGGCCCTCGGCGGGAATGTTCTCGAGGCCTTCCACCCAGGGCCTGAAGGCGAGCTTCAGGGGCCCTCCGATGGAAAACTTCATTGCGCCGTAGATCACCCGAGTGCCTCCTGTGTGCGTAGATCAGACCTTAACCCGGAGCACTGCCCATGGGCCCGACGGCCCTGGTCGGTGTCAGTGCCGTCGCGTACGGTGAAGTACGCCTCGAAGTCCCGGGGTGATCGTCGCGTCACCCCCTTCTCAGAACAGGAGACCGAAGGTGCCGGTCCTTCCTGGAGCCGAGCCGTACCGCCATGCAGGTGGAGAGGCAGGTGTCCTCCTCTGCCACGGCTTCACCGGCTCCCCGCAGTCACTGCGCCCCTGGGCGGAGTATCTGGCCGAGCGCCGTCTGACCGTCTCGCTGCCGCTGCTGCCGGGGCACGGCACACGTTGGGAGGACATGCAGCTCACCGGCTGGCAGGACTGGTACGCGGAGGTGGATCGCGAGCTGCGCGCCCTGCGCGAGCGCTGCTCCCGGGTCTTCGTCTTCGGCCTGTCCATGGGCGGCGCGCTCGCGCTGCGGCTCGCGGCCAAGCACGGGGACGACGTCAGTGGGGTCGTCGTCGTCAACCCGTCGAACAGGGTGCACGGCCTGTCGGCGTACGCCCTTCCGATGCTCAGGCACGTGGTGCGTACGACGAGGGGCATCACCAGCGACATCGCCAAGGACGGCGTCGTCGAGATCGGCTACGACCGGGTGCCACTGCACGCGGCGCACTCGCTGCGGAACTTCGTCCGGCTGGTCGACGGCGAACTGCCGCAGGTCACACAGCCGCTGCTGCTCCTGCATAGCCTCCAGGACCACGTGGTGCCGCCGGCCGACTCGGAGCGCATTCTCAGCCGGGTGTCGTCCACGGACGTCACGGAGATCGTGCTGGAACGGAGCTACCACGTCGCGACGTTGGACCACGACGCGGACCGGATCTTCGAGGAGAGCTTCTCCTTCGTCGACCGGCTCGCGTCCGGCACCGGCAAGGAGGCCGAGTCGGGACAGGCAGACGACGTGGACCGGGTGGGTCAGGTCGGTCAGGTCGGTCTGCAGGAAGGGACGACCACTGATGGCTGAGCACGACTCGGACCGCGAGCCCGACGAGAAGGAGCCGCCACCCGGCGAGGAGCAGGGCCCGTCGTTCGACGAGGACGCCGCGTGGGCGGCGATCGTCGCCGGGTACGGCGAGGAGCCGCCGGACCCACCCGGTGCCAAGCCCTTCAAGTCGGTGGAGGACCTGGCACTCCTGGAACCCACGACGAACGACGCCGTTCTTCAGGACCCCAAGGTCGCAAAGGAAGCAAAGGAAGCCAAGGAAGCCAAGGAAGCCAAGGACGTGAAAGACGCCAAGGATGTGAAAGACGTCAAGGCCTTCAAGAATTCCAAGGACCGCGAGGACTCCAAGACCTCCGACGCGGACGACAAGCCCGGCTCCGAGAGACCGCTGGGCAGCTCTGTCGCCTTCGCGCCGGGCGTCGCGGGCCCGCGTGACTACGAGGCGCCCGAGCCGACCGAGAACGACTTCGACGAGGACGACGAGGGCCATTTCGTGCCGCCCGAGCCGCCCCCGCTGCCCTCAGCGGACACGACGGCCAAGTTCGCCTGGCTCGCCGTGCTCGGCGGCCCGCTCCTGTTCCTGCTCGCCGTCCTGCTCGGCTGGCACATGACATGGTGGCTGGCCACACTGGGCATCGGCGGCTTCCTCGGCGGTTTCACCACACTGGTCATGCGGATGCGTCCCGACGACGAGGACGACGACGCCCCGGGGCGCGGCGCGGTGGTGTGACCAGCGCCCCTCTCCCCTCGCCCTCGCCACTGGACAGGCCACGCGCTGAGGGCGGCCAGGACCGGCACATGGGCAGATCCTGTCGACGCCTCCCTCGCACCACTCGCCCCCGAAGGGCCTCATAGGTTGGCTTGCGGGGGCACGCGCAATGCCGCCAGCACGGGCAGATGATCCGAGGCCGCCCGCAGATCGGCCTCAGTCACACCCGGGGTGTCACGAGGTACCCCACAGCCCAGGACCTCGATGCCCTTCGTGGCGAAGATCGCGTCGATGCGCTGGTGGGGGTCCGCCGGCGTCGAGGTGTACTCCGCGCCCCAGGGGGCGGCCGCCCAGCAGTCCTGGAGACTGGCGGCGAGGCGCTTGAACGTGCGCCCGTTCGGCTCTTCGTTGATGTCGCCGCCTGCGAGCGCGTACGCGGTGCCGAGCGCGGCCAGCCGGTCGAGGAGCATGCCGCCCTGCTCGTATCGCTCGTCCTTCTGCAACGACAGATGGCAGCTCAGTACGCCGAGCCGCGCGCCGCCGAAACGTACGACCGCCGTGGCGAATCCGCGCCGGTGCAGACCCGGTGTGAGCGGCAGCAGCACATCCTCGGTCCGCTCGACCGTCGCGCGCAGCGAACAGAGCAGCGCGGGCCCCGAAGCGGTGGCCCCGCCTGAAAGGACCACCTGATCCGACGCGGCGGCGAGGCGGGCCAGTTTCTTGCGCCAGCGGAAGAACCGCGGCGCTTCCTGGACCAGTACGAGGTCGGGTTCGCAGGCGCTGATCACCCGGGCGAGCGCGGCGGTGTCGTCGCGCAGGGAGCGGATGTTGTAGCTCAGTACCCGGATGACGGCCGAACCGTCCGGCTCGCTACGGGAATCGGGCAGCAATGTGGCCATGGCGATCAAGGTTACGCAGAGTCCGTCACTGCGGTCACTCTTCCCGGAGCCGCTCTGCCGGAACGGCGGCGCCCGCGACCCGGGACGGGGTCCGGGCGCCGCCGTACGAAACGGTCGTTACATAATCGGGTCCGGCTGCCGGGCCAAGTCCGCCGCACCGACCAGACCGGCCTTGTTGCCGAGCTGGGCGGCGATGACATCGGCGACGGGGCGCCAGTTACCGCCGACGAGCCGGCGCCGGTAGGACCTGCGGATCGGATCGAGGACCAGCTCGCCCTCGTCCGAGAGACCGCCGCCGACGATGAACGCGGAAGGGTCGAAGAGGGAGGCCAGGTCGGCGAGGCCGGCGCCGGCCCAGCGGGCCAGCTCGCGGTAGGAGTCCACCGCGACCGGGTCACCCTGTCGGGCCGCCATCGAGATGTGCTTGCCCTCGATGCCGCCGGGGGTGCCGTCCCCGAGCGAGAGCAGGAGCTCCGCGTTCTCGGGCGTCGCGTTGGCCCGCTGCTTCGCGTACCGGACGAGGGCGCGCCCGGAGGCGTACTGCTCCCAGCAGCCCTGGTTGCCGCAGCCGCACAGCAGACCGTCCGGGACCATCCGGATGTGGCCGAACTCCGCGGCGACGCCGAAGTGGCCCCGTCGCAGCTTGTCGCCGATGATGATGCCGCCGCCCAGACCGGTGCCCAGGGTGATGCAGATGACGTTGCGGTGGCCCTTGCCCCCGCCGAACCTGTACTCGCCCCAGGCGGCCGCGTTGGCGTCGTTCTCCACGACGACCGGCAGACCCACCCGGCTCTCGACCTCGTCCTTCAGCGGCTCCTGCCGCCAGTCGATGTTGGGCGCGAAGTAGACCGTCGAGCGCTGACGGTCGACGTATCCTGCGGCGCCGATGCCCACGCCCGTGATCTCGTGCCCGGCCCGGGCACCGTCGACGGCAGCGGCGATGGCGTCCACGATGGCCTGCGGCGTGGTCGGGGTCGGCACCTTGAAGGTGGAGAGGATGTTGCCTTCCTCGTCGACCACACCGGCCGCGATCTTCGTGCCGCCGATGTCGACGCCGATGGTGAGTCCCATTCATCCCTCAGTTTCGGTCGAGCCCCGCTACTGCGGCCAACCGTACCCGAGCGGGTTCAGTCGAGGTCGATGTGTTCCCCGGGACCGGACTGCTCGTCCGGCTTGTGCGGGGCGCCGTCGCGGGTCCAGCGGCGCTCCTGGGCCTCAACCGCGGAGCGGTACGCGGCGAGCAGCTCGGAGCCGGCCGCGGCCAGGTGGTCGAAGACGTCGGGGTTGCGCTCTATGACGGGCTCGACAACGGCCCTGGCCTGCTGCACCACCTTGTTCACCATCTGCTGGGCGCCGCCGCCGGCCACCGCGCCGAACAGCGGCGACTGCAGCCCGGACAGCCTGTCGGAGACGGTGTCGACGAGCCTGCGCAGCTCCTCGGCGGCCGAGCCCGGAGGGGGACCGTGCTGAGCGCGGCGGCGGGCCTTCTCCTCGGCGAGATCCTCTGCGCACGCCTTGGCCCAGGCGTCGGCGTCGGCGTCGGACACACGCTCCCCAGAGTTCCCGGCTTCACTCGACCAGGGGGGACCCCCACCGTCGGGCCCGTCCTCCGCGGCGTCGGACGTAGGGCGCTCATCGCTCATGGCGGACTCCAAGCTTTGGCTCTGTACCACTCGACGTTACCCGAACGGGGGTATGCCGTTCACCGTCTCCGGGCCCATGGACCGGGACTCGGCCATCTGCTCCGGCAACGCGCACCGGGACGAGGTCACCTGCCTTGCGGCCACAGGTCCGGGTCGGGTACGAAACGGACGCGCAGTTCGCCGTCGCGCAGGGCGGCGCCGTCCACGGTGCAGCGGCGCAGGGCGGACGGGAGCGGAACGATCCGGCGGAACCGGCCGGCGGTGACGACGAGTTCGTCGCCGCGGCGGATGAGTTCGAGTTCCTCGCGTACGGCGCCGGGAAGGGGGATGTGCCATACGAAGACCCGGCCGCCGCCGTCGTCGGTGAGCCCGTCGGCCATCGGCCACTCGACCGGTCTCGGGGCGTCACCGGCACCGGGCACGGGGAGCGCGGAGAGGTCGGCCGTGCCGCGCGGATCACGACCGAGGTGCGGGACCTCTCCTACGTCGTACGTCCCCCGCCACTCGTCCAGTGCCTTGCGCTGCTGGGCCACGAGGCCGGCGAGCCAGGTGTCGGGGGACGCGTCGGGCAGGACGCGATTCGCGACCAGGGCGTCGGCGCGCAGACCGTGCAGGGCGAGGCCGGTGGCGGCGGTTCGGACGGCGTCGGTGCCTGCCGGGCCCGGTTCGGCGACCAGGCGGACGGTCGTCGTCCGGTCCGTCACGACGGCCTCGACGGCGGCCAGTTCGAGGTCCCAGCGAGCCGCCGTCTCGTACAGCCAGTCCGCGGGCATCGGGACACCGGCGAGGCGGCCGAGGACGGGTCGCAGGGCGCGCGCCGCCTGGCGCTCCTCGGGGAGCAGGCGGCGGAGGTAGCGGCGGAGTTGCTCGGGAAGTGCGAGCAGCGCGAGCGCGTGCGGGGTGGGGGGCAGGTCGACGACCAGCAGGTCGTACGTCTGAGCCGTCGCGGCGTCGCGGAGGGCACGCAGCAGGGCGAGCTCCTCCGCGCCGGGGAGCGGGGTGAGTTCCTCGGCCTCGAGGCGGGTGGCGCCCACCAGGTCCAGGGCGGACGCCGCACGGTCCTGGAACGCGAGCAGGTCCTCCCGGAAGCTCTCGGTGGCATCGGGGCGCCACGCCGTCAGGCCCGGGGCGGCCTCGACGGGGGTCCGGCCGGTGGGGGTGCCGAGGGCGGCGCCGAGGCTGTCGGTCCGGTCCGCGCTCAGTACGAGCGTGCGGGTGCCGTTGGCCTGGCGGGCGGCTTCCAGCGCCGTGGCCGCGGCCACGGTGGTGCGGCCGCAGCCGCCGGGGCCGGTGATCAGGAGGGTGCGCATACGCTCCGCTCGGGGTTGCTTGCCGTTGAGCCTGGGTTGCGACGGCGTCCGGTGCCGCAGAGGTGTGCCCACCGGTTCCGCCCTGCGGAACGATGGCCCACAGCGGTAGCCGCCGGTAGCCGCTACTTGTCTCCCGTCTCCACCCTCTTCTTCAGGCCCGCCAGTGCGCGGTCGATGATGACCTTCTCCTCCTTGCGCTTGATCATGCCTAGCATGGGGATCTTGACGTCGACCGTGAGCCGGTACGTCACCTCGGTCGCTCCCGAACCGGCGGTCCTGAGGATGTACGACCCGTCGAGTGAACGCAGCATCTGGGACTTGACGAGCGTCCAGGAGACCTGGTGGTCGCCGGTCCACGTGTACGCCAGGGTCTGGTCGTCCTTGATGGCGCCGGCGTCCATGACGAGGCGCACCTGCTCGGCGCGGCCCGCGTCGTCGCTGGCGAGCACCTCCGCCTCCTTCACCTCGCCGGTCCAGTCCGGGTAGCGCGCGAAGTCGGCGATCACTCCCATGACGTCGGCCGGTGCCGCCTCGATCGTGATGCTCGAGCTGGTGTGTTCCGCCATCGCCGTGGCTCCTCCAGATGCGGTCCGGAAAGGGGGTACTTCTCAAGGTTCTTACCTGCGGATGCAGCGTGAAGGCTACCGCGCGACGGGCGGCCGGCCATCCCCGGCCCCGGGACCGCCGCAAGCCCTCTCGCTCCAGGCCTCAGCACTTCGGATGTCACCACTCCAGAACCCATGGCTTCCCCGATCCGGCGAAGTGCCCGACGTTGACGCACTCGGTCACCCCCACCCGCATCCGCCGGGCCAGCGGCTGGTGGACGTGCCCGAAGAGCGAGTACCGCGGCCGGGTCCGCCGGATCGCGTCGAGCAGCGCCCGGCTGCCCCGTTCGAAGCGCCGCGCCACCGTGTCGTAGACGAGCTCGGGCACCTCCGGCGGGATGTGCGTGCACAGCACGTCGACCTCGCCGACGGCCTCGATTTTCGCGGCGTACTCCTCGTCGCTGATCTCGTACGGCGTCCGCATGGGCGAGCGCAGGCCCCCGCCGACGAAGCCGAAGACCCGGCCGCCGATCTCGACCCGCTCCCCGTCGAGCACGGTGGTGCCGGGCCCGGCGTATTCGGACCACAGGGTCGGCATATCGACATTGCCGTATGTGGCGTATGTCGGTGTGGGGAACGCGGCGAACATCTCGGCGTACTGCTTGCGTACGGCCTTCTCGATGGCCGCGCCGCGGTCGATGCCCGCCCACAGAACGCGGCCGAACTCCCGCGCCTCCTCGTAGCGGCGGGCGGTGCGCAACTCGACGATGCGGTCCGCGTTTTCGGCACCGAACAGGTCGGGGAAGATGCCGCGCGAGTGGTCGGCGTAGTCGAGGAAGAGCACGAGATCGCCGAGGCAGATCAGGGCGTCCGCGCCGGCGCCGGCTCTGGCCAGGTCATGGGCGTTCCCATGGACGTCGCTGACGACGTGGATCCGCGTCCTTCGGGTACCGCCCTGTGTGCCTGCCATGGCGATCAAGGGTAAGGCTGTGGAGTAGACGTGTGTAGACGTGATCGGATCTGCTGTACTTCCGAGTCAGGAATTGTGGGACTACGGTGCGCGGAGGGCCGCCCAGACGTGTGACGCAGGGAACATCTCTTCGGAACCCCCTGCCGTGGAGGTGGTACCGACGGGTAACGTCGGGCAGTCCAGTCGTACAAGGGTTTCAACCACTGAGTCCCGGAGCACGTGCCCAAGCCCGCTCCGTCGCATCACACGAGGTCGTGGCGTCGGCGCCCTATGAGGAGCAGCAGTTTTGCGCGAGTTCAGCCTTCCGGCTTTGTACGAGGTCCCTGCGGACGGCAATCTGACCGACATCGTCCGCAGAAACGCCGCGCAGCATCCGGATACCGCGGTCATCGCCCGCAAGGTGGGCGGCGCTTGGACGGACGTCACGGCCACCGAGTTCCTCGCCGAGGTGCAGGCCGCAGCCAAGGGCCTGATCGCGTCGGGTGTGCAGCCGGGCGACCGGGTCGGCCTGATGTCCCGTACGCGCTACGAGTGGACGCTTTTGGACTTCGCGATCTGGAGCGCTGGCGCGGTCACCGTGCCCGTGTACGAGACCAGTTCGCCGGAGCAGGTGCAGTGGGTCCTCAGCGACTCGGGCGCGACCGCCTGCGTCGTGGAACTGGACACGCACGCCGCGTCCGTCGAGTCGGTGCGCGACCGGCTGCCCGCGCTGAAACACGTCTGGCAGATCGAGGCCGGCGCCGTGGAGGAACTGGGCCGCTCGGGCAAGGACGTGGCCGACGAGACGCTCGAGGAGCGCAGCTCCCGCACCAGGGCCGACGATCCGGCGACGATCGTCTACACCTCGGGCACCACGGGCCGTCCCAAGGGCTGTGTGCTCACCCACCGCAGCTTCTTCGCCGAGTGCGGCAACGTGGTGGAGCGGCTGCGCCCCCTGTTCCGTACGGGCGAGTGCTCGGTCCTCCTCTTCCTGCCCCTCGCGCATGTCTTCGGGCGGCTCGTGCAGGTCGCGCCGATGATGGCACCGATCAAGCTCGGCACCGTAGCGGACATCAAGAACCTCACCGACGAACTCGCCGCGTTCCGGCCGACCTTGATCCTCGGCGTGCCGCGGGTCTTCGAGAAGGTCTACAACTCGGCGCGGGCCAAGGCGCAGGCGGACGGCAAGGGTCAGATCTTCGACAAGGCGGCGCACACGGCGATCGCCTACAGCCGTGCGCTCGACACCCCTTCGGGCCCGTCCCTGGGCCTGAAGATCAAGCACAGGGCGTTCGACAAGCTCGTCTACAGCAAGCTGCGCGCGGTACTCGGTGGCGAGGGCGAGTTCGCGATCTCGGGCGGCGCCCCGCTGGGCGAGCGGCTCGGGCACTTCTTCCGCGGAATCGGATTCACGGTCCTGGAGGGTTACGGCCTGACGGAGTCCTGCGCGGCAACGGCCTTCAACCCCTGGGACCGGCAGAAGATCGGCACGGTGGGCCAGCCGCTGCCCGGCTCCGTGATCCGCATCGCCGACGACGGCGAGGTGCTGCTGCACGGCGAGCACATCTTCAAGGAGTACTGGAACAACCCGGAGGCCACCGCCGAGGCCCTGGCCGACGGCTGGTTCCACACCGGTGACATCGGGGCCCTCGACGAGGACGGCTACCTCCGGATCACCGGCCGCAAGAAGGAGATCATCGTCACCGCGGCCGGCAAGAACGTCGCCCCGGCCGTGATCGAGGACCGCATCCGCGCGGACGCGCTGGTCGCGGAGTGCATGGTGGTGGGCGACGGGCGGCCGTTCGTGGGCGCGCTGGTCACCCTCGACGAGGAGTTCCTGGGCCGCTGGGCCGCCGAGCACGGCAAGCCGGCGGGTTCCACCGCGGCGTCGCTGGCCGGGGATCCGGATCTGCTGGCGGCGATCCAGAGGGCTGTCGACGAGGGCAACGCCGCGGTGTCGAAGGCGGAATCGGTGCGGAAGTTCCGCATTCTGTCCTCCCGGTTCTCCGAGGAGTCGGGCCACCTCACGCCGTCTTTGAAGCTCAAGCGCCATGTGGTGGCGAAGGACTTCGCGGACGAGATCGAGGCGATCTACCGGGGCTGAGCTCGGGATGTGGCCTCCGGCTTCGAACGGCGCCGACCAGCTCTTCCTGTCGCGCGGGCCGGCTCCACAGCGCGGTCGGGACCAGGGTGAACCGGGCTGGACGGTGCGGGCCGGGGCTGCCGGACGTCGTCAGCCCCGGCCCCCTACAACAGCTCCTTCAGCCTCTCCGCCAGGAGGTCCCAGCGCCACTTCCTCTCGACCCACTCCCGGCCCCGCTCCCCCATGCGGCGGCGGAGTCCGGAGTCGGCGAGGAGCGTGATGACGCGGTCGGCCGTCTCCTTGGTCGAGCCGCCCCTGACCACCCACCCCGTCTCGCCGTCCAGGACCGCGTCCGGGGCGCCGCCGGAGTCGCCGGCGATGACGGGAAGACCGGTCGCGGACGCCTCCAGGTAGACGATGCCGAGGCCCTCGACGTCGAGTCCGCCCCGGCGGGTGCGGCAGGGCATGGCGAAGACGTCGCCCGCGCCGTAGTGCGCGGGCAGCTCGGACCAGGGGACGGCTCCGGTGAAGTGCACGGAGCCGGCGACCCCGGCGTCGTGCGCGAGTTGGCGCAGCGCCTTCTCGTACGGTCCGCCGCCGACGATCAGCAGGACGGCGTCCGGCTCCTTCGCGAGGATGCGAGGCATCGCGAGGATGAGCGTGTCCTGACCCTTGCGCGGGACGAGCCGCGAGACGCAGACCACGACCGGGCGGTCGGTGAGGCCGAGCCGGGCGCGCACCTCGGTGCCGCCCGAACCCGGGTGGAAGGTCTTCTCATCGACGCCGGGCGGCAGTTGGGCCATGCGCCCCGCGGCCGCGGGCGTCAGCGCGGTGGCGATCCGCGACCGGGTGTACTCGCCCAGGTAGGTGATCGTGTCCGTGGACTCGCCGATCCTGCGCAGAAGCCCCCGCGAGGCGGGTAGCTGGGCCCACCCCGCCTCATGGCCGTGGGTGGTGGCCACGAGCCGCTCAGCGCCGGCCTTCCGCAGTGCGGGCGCCATCAGGCCGAGCGGTGCCGCCGCCCCGAACCACACCGACCTACAGCCGTGCTCGCGCAGCAGCCTAACGGCCCGCCGCGTGGCACCCGGCGTCGGCAGCAGCATCGTCGTGCGGTCCCGTACGACGGTGAAGGGCTGCTCGGCGTCGAAGGCGGCGGTGGCCTCGATACCCTCGCGGCCACGCTTCCATGTGGAGGCGTGGACGACGAGCTGCCCGGGGTCCAGGCGCAGCGCCATGTTGTGCAGGAAAGCCTGGATGCCGCCCGGTCTGGGCGGAAAGTCGTTGGTCACGATCAGGGTCTTGTGCATCGCGGTCGACAGTACCGAACCCGCGCTCACGGCTCCGCTCGGCCGCGCTTCATCGCTGTCGCACCGTCGGACAGGGATCATGGCGGCTCACACGATCCGCACAACGAGGGCCAGGTGGGCATGACCGGCGCACAGGGGACGAGGATTCCGTACGCGCTGCTGGGGGTCTGGGGCCTGACCCGGTTGGTGCTGCTGCTCTTCGTCTTCAAGGTGTACGTGTTCCCGGGCCCGGACGTCACGAGCGACGTCGCGGGGATCTACCACGGCTGGTCCGAGACTTTGCGCACTGGCGTCTTCCCACCGGACGACGTGACCTGGCAGTACCCGCCCGCCGCCGCGCTCGCGATCCTCTCCCCCGCGCTGCTGCCCTTCCTGGGCTACGCCTCGGCGTTCTACGTCCTTGCCTTCCTCGCCGATCTGTTCGTCCTCGCGCTGCTCCGGTACACGGGCCTGCGTCCCGGCAGAACGTCCCGCGGCGCCTGCGTGTGGGCGGTGGGCGTGCCGCTGCTCGGGCCGACCGTGTACGCCCGCTATGACGTGATGGTGACGGCCGTCGCGGTGGCGGCGCTGCTCGCGGGCGTACGGCATCCGCGGGCGCTGGGCACACTCGCGGGCCTGGGCGCGCTGGTGAAGGTGTGGCCGGCACTGCTGCTCCTGGCCGCCCGGAAGCCAAAGCCCTGGATCGCGGCGGCGGTGACGGCCGGGTCGCTTTCGCTGCTCTTCGCCGTGGCGATGCCCGGCGCGTTCTCGTTCCTGGCCTCCCAGCGCGACCGGGGCACCGAGATCGAGTCGCTCGGCTCCCTCGTCTTCCACATCGCCCGGCACTTCGGCTGGGACGGCAAGGTGCTGCTCAGCTACGGCTCCATGGAGTTCGTCGGCCCGTACGTCGGCGTCGTGAGCGGTGCCGCCCTGCTGCTGACCGCGGCCGCCTTCGGCTGGCTGCTGCTGTGGCGGCTGCGCGCCAAGCGGTTCCCCACACACACGCTCGCGGACGCCGCGTTCGTGGCGGCCCTCATGTTCACGACCACCAGCCGGGTCATCAGCCCGCAGTACATGGTGTGGCTGGTCGGTCTGGCGTCGGCGTGCCTGGTCTTCCGCGGCAGCCGGATGGCCTTGCCGACCGGTCTGGTGCTCGCCGCGGCCTTCGCGACCGTCCTGGAGTTCCCCCTGTGGTTCGCGCACGTGGTGGCCAGTGACGCGCTGGGCATCACGCTGCTCGTGGTACGCAACGGCCTGCTGGTCGCAGCGGCGACGACGGCGGCCGTACGCCTGTGGCGCGACACGGTGCCGCACGCGCCCCCGGCGGCGGTTCCGGGTCAGGCGGGCCCGCACCAGGCAGTCGCCGGCTTCCCGACGCGCAGGAGCGGTGGAAGGGCGGCGCACCGCACCGCCATCGAGAGCGCCGGCCCGGGGCAGAACGTCGACGGCATCCTCAAGGGCATGGGCGAGCGCCCGTTGGAGGACCGTGCCGAGCACCACCTGGTCCCTCGCCGCCGGCTACTTCGCGATCTCGCTGCCGGGCCCTCGCCGTCTCCTTCGCGCAGAACCTCCTGATGACCTGCTCCATCGCTGTCGGGGGGGTCTTCGAGGACAGTGGTGGCGCGCCCGTGCCGCTGTGTGATCCCGGCGGTGACGCTCGCGAGGAAGGCGCCTGGACTTCCTGCACCGCCCACGATCAGCGGGACCAGCCAGATGATCGGCTGGATCAGCCGAGTTGAGCCCTGAGGTACGCCCGCCACTGCTCGGTGAACTTCTCCGGCGTCGTGTCGAGCACGTCCCGCATCGCGTTCTCCACCGCCCCCGCCCGCGTCCGGTGCGCGCCCACGGCCCGGTAGAACTCACCGAGCCGAACCCGGCCCCACCGGTCCGCGATCAGCCGGCAGGCCGTCCAGCCGGCCTCGTACGCCCGCCCCAGCTTCGCCCCGTCCCCGCCGAACGCGAAGTCGGCGTCATCCGGCAGTCCGGCGGGGACGTGCCCCTCCCGCACCGTGCGCCGCAGCTCGGGCGCTGCCTGCGCCGTCGAGCGGCCGGTACCACGGTAGCCGACCCAGTCCGCATACCCCTCGGAGAGCCACAGGGGCGTCGCCGCCGAGGTGCGGGCACGGGTCGCGACATGGGTCGTCTCGTGTGTGAGCACGACCTGCCGCCCGAAGGAGCCCAGGACGCCGTACGCGTCGGGGTTGACGATGATCCGGTCGGCGGGCGCCTTCCCCGCAGCCCCCGCATCGCCCGTGGTGACGGCCGCGATCCCCCGGTACCCGGACGCGGAGGCCCCGAGCAGCCCAGCCATCCCCGCAAGAGACTTCGGTACCAGGACGACGACCCGCCCCGACCAGCGACCGCGCCACGCCTGCCGTACCGCCGGCACCGCGCGGTCGGCCAGGTCCGCGTACCCGCGCAGCGCCTCGCCCGTCTTCCCGACGCCGAGGACGAGACTGTGCTCCCCGCGTACGACCCGGACGGTCCCCTGCTCCCACAGCTGCTCGCCCGCGTCCTCGGCGGGACGGTCGGAGGCGACGTACCAGCGGCCGCCGGTGCGCGTGAGGCTCAGTGTGCGGCCCGCGACAACGGGCGCCCTGTCGTAGCCGTCGACGCGGTAGCGGAGGTCCGCTTCGGCCGTGGCGCGGTCGCCGGAGCGGTGGAAGCCGGTCACGCGGTACGACCAGGACGCCAGCGGCACGGTCCGCAGCCGACTGAACTCGGTGCGCGCGGCACCCCGTTGACCTGCGGCGACGGCGCGCGGCACCTCCGTGGCGACGTACGCGCTCTCGCTGCGGTCGAGCACCGCCCGCGCCCGCCGGTCGAGCAGGCTCTGGACCTCTCCGGCCGCGGTGTCGGTGCCCGCGCCGCCGCAACCCACCAGGCCGGCCAGCAACAGCCCGACAACCCACCTCGGCGCACGCCCACGACCAGCCACGTCCCTGATCGTACGGTGCCCTCGCAGCGGGGTCAGGGCCGCGTCACGGACGAGATCGGCATCATGTCCACGGGGTCGTAGCGCACGGGAGCGCCCGGGTAGGGCGCGTGGATCACCTGTCCGTCGCCCATGTACATCGCGACATGACTCGCGTCGCTGCGGTAGGTGACCAGGTCGCCGGGGAGCGCCTGCGAGAGCGGCACCCGCCGCCCGGCGTTTCGCTGGTCCTGCGAGGTGCGCGGCAGACCGACGCCTGCCTGCGCGTAGGACCACTGCATCAGGCCCGAACAGTCGAAGCCGACGGGCCCGTTGGCGCCCCAGATGTAGGGGCGGCCGAGGGCCGAGCGGGCCGCGGCGACAGCGGCGGCGGCGCGCGCGGAGGACGGGGCGGCGCCGTCGAGGTCGGGTACGCGCCCGGAGCGGGAGGCCCGCTCGTGGGCGGCGCGCTCGTCGTTGGGCAGCGCGTTGAGGAGCCGCCGCGCCTTGGCGAGTTTCCGCTCCACGGTGCCCTTGTGGCGGGCGACGGCCTTGCGGCTCTTCTCCAGCTCGGCGAGTTCGCGGCGGGCCTCGGCCCGCTCCTGGGAGAGAGCACGAAGGGCGCTTCGCAGGTCCTTGAGCTCCCCGGCCCGGCGCACGCCGATCCGGTCGAGCACGGCCGCCCTGTCGAGGTACTCGTCGGGGTCGTCGGAGAACAACAGCGCCAGGGAGGGATCGAGGCCACCCGAGCGGTATTGAGCCCCGGCGAGCGAACCCAGCGCGTCCCGCAGGGTGTTGACGCGGTTCTGCTGCCGGGCGATCCGGTCCTGTGCCCAGGTCACCTGGTCGCGCAGGGCGTCCGCGCGCTCGTCGGCCTTGTTGTACGCCTCGGTGGCCTGCTCGGCCTTCTCGTACAGCCGGTCCACCTCGGCGCGTTTGTCGTCGTGCGGCGCGGCGTCGGCCGCGGCGACGCCGAAGGCCGCGGCCGCTGCGGACAGCACACAGACGGTGGCGCTGCGGGCGCCGCGGTCGAGGCCGGATGGTGCGGGACGGCGATGGGACCCCACGGGTAGCCGCTCTCCCTTCCGCTGACGGACCCCCTGAGTTGGGGGAAACGCGCCAGACAGTAGCCGCGCGCCTGTCTGCGGCCAAAGATCCCGACGTGCGCACAAACGTGACGTCCCGCTTCAGACGCGCAGGTCATCGGCCGGGTATCGGGTCAGCGGGAGGTGCGGGAATTCGCCCGTTCGGGCGGCAGAGCGAGCGTGCCCTTGAAGGGCGATCAGACGCGGACGCCGAACTGGAAAGAACCGACCGTGCTCATCGACTCTTCGCGGACGAAGGCGCCCGGCTTCGGGGCGTGCACGATCACGCCGTTGCCCATGTACAGGGCGACGTGCGCCAGGTTGTTGAAGAAGACGAGATCGCCGGGCCTGAGCTGACTGCGGCCGATCTTCGTGCCGTCGTTCTGCTGCGTGTACGTGGTCCGGGTTATCGACACCCCGGCCTGTGCGTACGCCCACTGGGTCAGCCCGGAGCAGTCGTAGGAGTTGGGACCGCTGCCACCGGAGACGTACGGCTTGCCTATCTGGGTTCTGGCGGCGGCGAGGGCGGCGGCACCGCGGTCGGAGGCCGGCACCTCGTTGCCGAGTTGGGCGCGCTCCCCGGCGGAGCGGCTGGCGCGCTGCTCCTGCTCGGCCAGGGCCGCCTTCTCCTGGGTGGTCAGGGTGTTGAGGAGCTTCTGCGCCTCGGCGAGCTTGCCCTGGACTTCCTTCTTCTTCTTGCTCAGGGTCTCCCGGGTGTCGCCGAGGTCCTTGAGTTTTTCGGCGGCTTCCTTGCGCTGCTGGGCGAGCGTCCGCTGCTTTTGCTGCACCTTCTTCAGCGCCTCGACCTGCTGAGCGCTCAGCTGGTCCATCGTGGACGCCTTGTCGAGGTAGTCGTCCGGGTCGGAGGAGAGGAAGAGCTGGACGGAGGGGTCTATGGCGCCCGTCCGGTACTGGGAACTGGCCATCAGACCGAGGCCGTCGCGCATGTCGTTGAGCTCGCCCTGGCCGCGTGCGACCTGGTCCTGGAGAGTACTGATCTCCTTCTCGAGCTTCTCCTGCTTCTCCTTGGCCCCGTTGTACTTGTCGGTGGCCAGCTCCGACTCGTGGTAGAGCCTGTCGACCTTGGACTTGACCTCGTCCTTGCTCGGCTTCTCGCCGGGCGCGGCGTTGGCCGCCTGAGCGGTCAGTGCTACAGCGGCAGCGGCGGCGGTGGTGAGCACGGTCACGCGGGTGCGGCTCGGCTGCTTCGGTCGACGGTGGGACGCCACGGAGGCGAGCTCCTTCTTACCTCAGCCGCCCACCGGGAACGCGGTTGGCGGTGCCCCTCCACCGTCACTCCCAATAAGTGATCACCCGAGCGGAGGTTCGAGGCCAGACCCTAGTGACCTTCTTGTGATCATTCAAATCCTCGACGGAAAAAATTGGGTTGCCGAGAGCATTCTTTGCCCTAAAGTCACGGGCGGTGACATTGGCTTGACGCTACGTCGCATGAGGACTTGGTCAATTGGGGCCAGACGCACGAACGTAATGATGGGGTCTCACGTCATTCTAGGGACTAAGGCGACATAAGGCCGAGTGTGCGAGAGGTGCCCGATTCCCCATTCCCCTGCCCGGAAGGTTGCCCGGCTCAACCTCGTGAAAACCGCTTGAGCAGCACCACGGAAGCCACCGGACGCGCCCCCGCACTGGCCACCCCGTCGGCGACCTCGCGGTCGGTCGAGACGACGATGACGGGCCGGCCGGGCGGCTCGGCGCGCACCAGCTGGCGGATCAGCTCGTCGGCGGTGACACCGGGTTTGGAGAACAGCACCCGCACTCCGCGTGGCGGGGCCAGCAGTACCGGGGCGGCCAGCTCGGCCCCGTCGAAGACGCAGGTGACCTCGGCGCCGGTCTGCGCGGCGAGTTGCGAGAGCTGGCCGAGCAGCCGCAGGCGCTGCTTCTCCAGCGGCATCTGCGGATAGCCGGTCTTGGTGACGTTGTAGCCGTCGACGACCAGATGCGCCTGTGGCAGCGCGAGCAGCTGGTCGACGATCGCGGGGTCGTTCTCGGACAGCGCGCGGGCGGCGATGTCCTTCGGGGTCATACGTCCCGGTTCGACGGCGTCCACGGTCTCCGCGGGCCGCTGCGACACGGGCGGCAGGGCGAGCTCGCGCCGCAGCCCCTGTGCCGCGTCGAGCACGGTGTCGAGCAGCAGCCGTACGCGCATGTCCTCGACGCTGCGGCCCTCACGAGCCGCTCTGCGGGCCGCCTCCAGGGCGGCCTCCGTCTCCCCGAGCCGTGCCTTCAGCCGCCGGGTCTCGCTCTCGGCAGCGGACACCTGGGCCTGCACCTCGGCCCGCACGGACTCGATCTCGCCGCGCATCTTCCGCTGGGCGGCCTCGCCGCGCTTGACGTCGCTGAGCGCGGAGCGCAGCTTCCGCTGGAGCGACTCGTTTTCCTTCTTCGTCGACTCCAGCTCCGTACGCAGCCGCTCGGTCTGGGCCCGGGTCTGGCCGCGGGCCTCGGCGAGCTCCCCGCGCAGCCGCTCCAGCTCGGCGCGGCTCTCCTCGCCGGCGCGCTCGGCGTCCGCCCGCTGGGCCTCCTCGCCCGCGGCGGTCACCAGCTTCACCCAGCCCGTGGGACGGAGCACATAGGCCGCGGCCGCCACATCCAACGGGTCCGCGGCCGGCGGCGGCGAGCCTGAGTCGAGGGAACCGGTGAGCTCCGGCTGGAACTCTCTGAGCCGCTCGCCGATCCGCTGCCGGAAGAGCGGATCGGTCTCCAGGGCGGCAGCCATCGCGTTGCCCGCGAACTTGGTACGCCGATTCGGGGTGAACCGGGCGTACTGCCGCAGCTGTGCGGGCAGTTCGGCGACGGTCAGCCCGCCGAAACCGTCCGAGACGATCTGTACGACCCTGCGGCGCACGCCGTCGGGCAGCGGACGATCGAGCACCTCAGCGGCGCCGTCGGCCGGCTCCCCGCCTGTGGTCTCCACCATCGGTCACCCCAAACATTCCGACGGGACCCGCTCCCTCAGGAGCCGGCGCCCGGCCTTTCCACCAGTTCCACCTGATCCACCGCGTTGCACCAGCGGCAGCGCACCGACTCGATGGTCTCACTGACCACCTCACGCTCCTCGACCTTCCATTCACCGGCAAGATCGAGGTGCACGTACTCGACAACCCTCGACGAACGGGTCACGTCGAAACGGGTGAGGTTGCCGCAGAGCGTGCAACGCCACCGCGTCTCGTCCGTCGGCAGCGGAACCGTCATCGTGGCAGTCGCTCTCTTCCTGTTTCCGTGCCGCACCAGCCGCCCTGGAGCGTGTGGGTCGTAACCCTACGGCCTGGCGGTACTCGACGCCCGCCCCCGGTGAGCGGCGAGGCACTCTGCATGGTTTGGTCCGGCTACGTCATGCTCTGCTCATGATCGGCAAACTGGGCGTGACCGTCGTCAGGGCGGTCCGGGGTCAGTCCGCACCGGTGACCTACGGACTGATCATGCTGTGCTGTCTGATCTTCCTGATCAGCCCCGCGTCGGGGCTCAGCCCCGCGTACGGCACGGGTGACGAGCTCCTTTCCGCTCAGCGGGCCTATTTCCGGCGCTGGGGCATCGTGCCCGTCGAACTGCTCAGCGGGGCTCCGCGGGCCGCCGCCACGCCTGCCACCGCGCTCTTCGTGCACGGCAGCTGGCTGCATCTGCTCGGCAACATGCTCTTCCTCCATGTCTTCGGGGCGATGCTCGAGGAGCGGATGGGCCATGTCGAGTTCGCCCTCTTCCATGTGGGCTGCGGCTACCTCACCCTGCTCGGCTACGCAGCCGCCCACGCCGACTCCGAGCAGACGCTGGTCGGCGCCTCCGGGGCGATCTCCGCGGTCCTCGGCGCGTTCCTTTACCTGTTCCCCCAAGCCCGGGTGACCAGTCTCTTCCCGTTCCTTTTCTTCCTGCCACTGCGTTTCCCTGCCTGGATCGTCCTCCCCTTCTGGGTCGCCCTGCAGTGGCTGGCGGCGGACCGCCAGGGCCAGGGCCCGGGGGTCGCGTATCTGGCACACGTGCTGGGCTTCTCACTCGGCTTCCTCTACGGGGGGGTGCGCTACCGGTGGACGGCCGTGGTGTCCTCCCCGAGGACGACGCATCCGACAGCGGCTCCGCAGCGGGCCGGGCCCCGGACCGGAAAGGGCCCCCGGCCGGAAAGGACTCCCCGAGGTGAAGCTGAGTAAGGTGAAAATCCCAGCCATGGCCACCGAGGGAGAAAACCAGCCGTGATCACCGCGATCGTGCTCATCAAGACCAGCGTGGACCGGATCCCCGAGATCGCCGAGTCGATCGCCGCGCTTGACTCCGTCCATGAGGTCTTCTCCGTCACCGGTACTCACGATCTGATCGCCATGGTCCGGGTGAAGGCCCATGACGATCTGGCGGACATCATTCCCGGTCGGATCAGCAAGATTCCGGGGGTGGAGGCCACGGACACGCATATTGCGTTCCGTACGTATACGCAGCATGACCTGGAGGCTGCTTTCGCCATCGGACTGGACAGCTGAAGCTGTTTCCCGCGCCGTCCCCTCGCGGGGCGCGCCCGACCAGTCGTATCTGAACGGGCGCGGTCAGCGCCGGGCCCGTTGGCGAAGAGTCTGTGCGCGCCGCTCGCGGTCCCCGGCAGCTTCCCCGGACCCGGCGGTGACGCCCGGCCGACGCTCGCCGTCTTCGCACCGGCGACCTGCGCCCGGGCGTCCGGCCGCCGGTTCAGGCGGAGGTGGCGGCGGACGGGCCGACGGACGTGGCGGCCAACGTGTCCGGGACGCAACGCCCGTCTTCCGTACGGTAGTTCCACCGCGCACCCTGGATCACGAGCTCCCGGACCGCGCCCACGAACCGCTCCACGTGCTCGTCAGGCGTGCCCGCCCCGAAGCTCACCCGGATCGCGTTGAGCGACTTCTCGCCGGGGGCGGTCTCGGGTGCTCCGCACTCGCCCTGGGTCCGCGGGTCGCTGCCGAGGAGCGTGCGAACGAGGGGGTGCGCGCAGAACAGGCCGTCGCGTACACCGATGCCGTACTCGGCGGAGAGCGCGGCGGCGAAGTGCGAGCTGTTCCAGCCCTCGACGACGAAGGAGATGACGCCGACACGCGGCGCGTCGTCCCCGAAGAGCGACAGAACGCGAACGTCGGGAACTGCTGAGAGCCCTTCCCGGACCTTCCGGATCAGACACCGCTCACGCGCGACGATCCGCTCGAAGCCTTCCTCGACGAGGGCCTTGCAGGCGGAGGCGACGGCGTAGGCACCGATGACGTTGGGGGAACCGGCCTCGTGCCGCGCGGCGCTGTCGTGCCACTCGACATCCACTCCCCCGTCCGCCCGACGCGACACCTTGCGGCTGGCGCCGCCGCCCGCGAGGTACGGCCCGGCCGCGCGCAGCCAGTCGGAGCGCCCGGCGAGCACGCCCGACCCGAAGGGCGCGTACAGCTTGTGCCCGGAGAAGGCGACCCAGTCGACGTCCAACTCCCTTACGGAGACGGGGTGATGGGGCGCGAGCTGGGCGGCGTCGAGCACGATGCGCGCACCGTGCGCGTGCGCGACGGCGGCCAGTTCGCGCACGGGCCACAGCTCGCCGGTGACGTTCGAGGCGCCGGTGACGCAGACGAGGGCCGGTCCCAAGGGAGCGTGGTCGGCGAGGGCGCGCTCCAGCGTGGCGACGGCCTGCTGCGGGGTGCGCGGCGCGTTGAGGTAGCTGACGTGGGCGTTCCGCCAGGGCAGCAGGCAGGCGTGGTGCTCGGTCTCGAAGACGAACACCTGGCAGTCGTCGGGAAGCGCGGCGGCGAGCAGATTGAGCGAGTCGGTGGTGGACCGGGTGAAGACGACCTGATCCCCGTCCCGGCAGTCGAGGAACTCGGCGACGGTCGCGCGAGCGTTCTCGAACAGGTCGGTGGACAGCTGGGACAGGTACCCGGCCCCGCGGTGCACGCTCCCGTAGTAGGGGGCGTACGCGGCGACGTCGTCCCAGACCCGCTGGAGGGCCGGGGCGCTGGCGGCGTAGTCGAGCGCGGCGTAGGTGACTTCGCCGCCGGTGACGAGCGGAACGGTGACGTCCCGCCCGAGCACGGGCAGCGGGGCACGAACGGCCTGGTCGGCGGCAGTGGTGAGGACAGACATGGCGAACTCCCGTGAGAGGCAGGCGAATCACTGCGCCGGACAGCCCGCGATACGGACGTCTACAGCACAGGAACAGATGAGAAGGGGTACGCGGAGGCGGGGCTCAACGCCCTACCGCATTCGCTTGCTCACAGAAGGCTCCCTCGAACGACCAGGACCCCTGGTTGATACGAGGGGTCCGCGCTTGCCGCAGACCTCGCTGCCCACGGCCTGGTCTTCACCCGGGGCACCCCGCCACGGACGGAGGGTTGCCGGACAGCCGGCCGGGGCCTTTCAGCTGTCGCTCATGACCTGCCGCCGAACCTACGCGAGCCGGCCCTCGGGGCGCAACCCGAGTCCGGGCGGGAGACGACCTTTCCCCAACCCACTTTTCCCGAAAGGGGCCACGCCCCGAGACCCCCGACCCCGGGTCGCACTTCGGCCGCGGGCCGTCCTGGCTGGTCGCACCCAAGCGGCGAAGCCGCACATGACAGGGCCTCACCCACCCGCAGCCGCCAACCCACAGGAGGGGCCGTGTGCCGGTACGTCATCGCCGCCAACCGGCAGGCGAAACCGCGCCACCGCCGCAGGCACCGTCACGCGTTACTGACGGCCACCCAGCGGTCCAGCGTCCTCTTCGCCGCCCCGGAGTCGATGGACTCCGCCGCCTTCGCCATCCCGGTGCGGAGCTGGTCCGCGAGGGAACCGGGGCCCGGCTCCAGGGCCACGAGGGCGGCTGCCGAGTTCAGCAGGACCGCGTCGCGCACCGCCCCGGGCTCGCCGCTGAGCAGGCGCCGGGCGACGTCCGCGTTGTAGGAGGCGTCGGCTCCGCGCAGCGCCTCCACCGGCACCAGCTCGATGCCGACATCCCGCGGGTCGAAGCACTCCTCGTGGACCTTTCCGTCCCGTACGACCCAGACACGGGACGTGGACGTGGTGGTCAGCTCGTCGAGGCCGTCGTCGCCGCGAAAGACCAGGGACGTGTTGCCGCGCTCGGCGAGGACGCCGGCCATGATGGGCGCCATCCGCGCGTCGGCGACGCCGACGGCCTGCGCCTTCACCCGGGCCGGATTCGTGAGCGGCCCGAGGAGGTTGAAGGTCGTGCGGATCCCCAACTGCGCTCGTGCGGCGCCCACATGCCGCAGTGCCGGATGGAACTTCACCGCGAAACAGAAGGTGATCCCGGCCTCGTCGGCCACCTCGGCCACCCGCTTCGGCGTCAGCTCCAGATTGACCCCGAGTTTCTCCAGCACGTCCGAGGCCCCGGAGGCCGACGAAGCCGCACGGTTGCCGTGCTTGACGACCTTCGCCCCGGTCCCGGCGATGACGATCGCGGACATCGTGGAGATGTTGACGGTCTTGGCCCCGTCCCCGCCCGTGCCGACGATGTCGACGGTCTTCCCCGCCACGTCGATCAGGTTGGCGTGCTCGTACATCGTCCGTACGAGCCCGGTGATCTCCTCGACGGTCTCGCCCTTGGCCCGCAGCGCCACCGCGAACCCGGCGATCTGCGCGTCGGTCGCGTCGCCGCGCATGATCAGGTCCATGGCCCAGGCCGTGTCGTCGGCGCTCAGGTCGCGCCCGTCCAGCAGGCCGTTCAGCAGCGCGGGCCAGGAACGGCCCGCCGCGGTGTCGCCTCCAGCGGGGTTCACAGCGCTCATAAGCCGCTCCTGGGTCCGTCCCGAGAAGGGACTCCGGTAGGGATGAGGACACCCTATCCAGCCCCCGCCACGGCAAAGAGCCCCGTCCATGCAATGGACGGGGCTCCCGCAGTCGCGCAACGGCGAAACGGTGAAACGGTGAACCGACCGGAGATCAGTGGTGGCCGTGGCCGCTCGTGATCTCCCGGTACTCCTCGGCGGTCGGCTTGGGGATCTGGTTGTCCTCCCCGTAGTACGCATCGCTGAGCTTGGCCCGCAGCTTCTGCGAACCCTTCACCTTGCGCTCGACACCGTTCTCGTCGACCGTCGGGCCGATCTCGGCCGGCTTGTACTGCTCGTGCGCGGTGAGCACGTGCAGCTGCTCCTGGCTGAGCGGCTCGTGGATCTCGATGAACTCACCGTGCGGCAGGCGCTTGATGATGCCCGACTCACGGCCGTGCAGCACCTTTTCCTTGTCGCGGCGCTGCAGGCCGAGACAGATCCGCTTGGTGGCGACGAACGCGATGACCGGTCCGACGAAGAACCCGACCCGGACGAACCAGGTGACCGAGTTGATCGACAGATGGAAGTGCGTGGCGACGATGTCGTTACCACCACCGATCAGCATGATCATGTAGGCGGTGACCCATGCGACGCCGAAGGCGGTACGTGTCGGGGCGTTGCGCGGCCGGTCCAGGATGTGGTGCTCGCGCCTGTCCCCGGTGATCCAGGACTCGATGAACGGATAGAGCGCGATCATGCCGAGGAAGATCCCGAAGAGCACCAGCGGGATGAACACGCCCAGGACGAGTGTGTGCCCCCAGAGGTTGATCTCCCAGCCGGGCATGGCCCGGACCAGTCCCTCGGCGAAGCCCATGTACCAGTCGGGCTGGGCACCCGTGGAGACCTGGTCCGGGCGGTACGGACCCAGCGCCCAGATCGGGTTGATGGACGCGACGGCGGCCAGCATGGCGATGAATCCGAAGACCAGGAAGAAGAAGCCTCCGGCCTTGGCCATGTAGACCGGCAGCAGCGGCATGCCGACCACGTTCTTGTTCGTACGGCCGGGACCCGCGAACTGCGTGTGCTTGTGGTAGAAGACCAGGATCAGGTGGCCGACCACGAGCCCGAGCATGATGCCCGGCAGCAGCAGGATGTGGATCGAGTAGAAGCGGGCCACGAAGTCGCCGCCCGGGAACTCTCCGCCGAACAGGAACATCGAGATGTACGTGCCGACGATCGGTGTGGACAGGATCGCGCCCTGGGTGAAGCGGACACCTGTGCCGGAGAGCAGGTCGTCCGGGAGCGAGTAGCCGGTGAAACCGGTGAACATGCCCAGGACGAACAGCAGGAAGCCGAACAGCCAGTTGATCTCACGCGGCTTGCGGAAGGCACCGGTGAAGAAGACGCGCATCATGTGCACGAACATGCCGGCCAGGAAGATGATCGCGGCCCAGTGGTGGATCTGCCGGATGAGCAGACCACCGCGGACGTCGAAGCTGATGTCCAGCGTGGAGGAGAACGCCTCCGACATCAGCTGGCCCTGGAGCGGGACATAGCTGCCGTGGTACTCCACCTCGTTCATCGACGGGTGGAAGAACAACGTCAGATACACACCCGTGAGGATGATGACGATGAAGCTGTAGAGGCAGATCTCGCCCAGCATGAAGGACCAGTGGTCCGGGAAGATCTTGCGCATGTTGGCCTTGGCCAGGGAGTAGATCCCCAGTCGGCCGTCGGCCCAGTCGGCAACCCGCTCGCCCGCGGGTGCCTTGCGGCGGTCGTCGTTCGAAGTACTCATCCGCGCTCCCAGAAGGCAGGACCGACGGGCTCTGCGAAGTCGCCGAGCGCCTCGAGGTAGCCCTCGTCGTTCACACCGATGCGCAGCTGCGGCAGGGCGTGACCAGCGGGGCCGAAGATCACTCGGGCACCGTCGGAGAGGTCGAAGGTGGACTGGTGGCAGGGGCACAGGACGTGGTGCGTCTGCTGCTCGTACAGGGAGATCGGGCAACCGACGTGGGTGCAGATCTTCGAGTACGCCACGATGCCCTCGTGGGACCACTCGAGTTCGCGCTTGTCCTTGATGTCATCCGGCTGCAGCCGGATGATCAGCAGGGCCGCCTTGGCGATCTCGTTCTGGAAATCGTGGTCCTGCTCCTCGAGGCCCTCGGGCTTGGCGAAGGTCAGTGAGCCGACGGTGACATCGGAGGGACGCAGCGGCTCGTTCGTGTTCATGTTGACGAGCAGCTTGCCCTTGCGCCACAGCGTGTGCCGCAGCTTGTCCTCCGGCAGCGGACCGAGGTCGCGCAGCAGCACGATGCCGGAGAGCGGGACAAGGGTCAGCGCGCCGAGCATCGTGTTGCGGATCAGCTTGCGGCGGCCGAGCACGGACTCCTTGGCGCCCTGCCGGAAGTCGTCCATGACCTTCGCCCGGACCTCGGGCTCCGCCTCGATCGGGTGACGGTCGTCGGCGAGCTCCACGTCGGACATCAGGGTGCGGGCCCAGTGGACCGCGCCCGCGCCGATGCAGAACAGCGCCACGCCGAGGGTCATACCCAGTGCGAAGTTCAGCGCGCTGATGTTCCCGAGCGGGAAGATGTAGACCGACCTGTCGATCGGGATCGCCACGAACGCGGCGATGAAGCCGGCGGTGGCCAGCATCGACAGCGTGAACATGAGGGCGACAACGCGCTCGGACCGGCTGGCGGCCCGCTCGTCGATGTCCTGGATGCGGTGCTCGTGGGGCGGCAGTCCCGGGTCCGCGAACGGATCCTTCTCGCCCGGAACGGCTACCGCACCGTGCTCGTCGTCTGCTCCCCGCTCGGCGGGCAGCTTCTCTTCTGGAATGTCTTGGCTACTCATGACTTCTTGGCCTTTGCGGTCCGGGCGGCGACCCACACGGCGACGGCGATCAGTCCGCCGAGACCGAAGATCCAGCCGAACAGACCCTCACTGACCGGCCCGAGGCCGCCCAGCTCAAGACCACCGGGGCTCTCCGTCTTGTCGCTGTTGACCGCGTCGAGGTACGCGATGATGTCTTTCTTGTTCTTCTCCGTCAGCGTCGTGTCGGGGAAGGACGGCATGTTCTGCGGGCCGGTCAGCATGGCCTCGTAGACGTGCTTCGGATCGACGTCTTCCAGCGTCGGGGCGTACTTGCCGTTCGTCAGCGCGCCGCCCTTGCCGGTGAAGTTGTGGCACTGCGCGCAGTTGGTACGGAAGAGCTCACCACCCTCGGCGATGTCCGCGCCCTCGGGGCTGTACTGGTTCTCGGTCGGCACGGAGGGACCGGCACCGAGCGAGGCGACGTACGCCGCGAGCTGGTCGATCTCGGCCTGCGAGTAGATGTTCCTCTTCTTAGGCACCTGAGGGCCGGGCTGCTGCGCCGGCATACGGCCGGTGGCGACCTGGAAGTCGACCGCCGCGGCGCCCACACCCACCAGGCTCGGACCGTCGGTGGTGCCCTGACCCCCGGTGCCGTGGCAACTGGCACAGCCCACGGCGAAGAGCCTCTTGCCCTCGTCGATGGCGAGGGACTGGGCGCTTACGTCGGCCTTGGCCTTGTCCGCGGGCACAGCAAGGGTGTACAGCCCCCCGGTGGCCGCCAGCGCGATGAGTAGGACGACGAGCGCCGCCAGCGGATGGCGTCGTCGTGCGGAGAGCTTTTTCACGGATTACCCCGGTGTCAGGATCTTCTGCGTCGGTGCTTCTGGAATGTGCGGGAACGGGCCCGGCTACTTGATCATGTAGATCGTGGCGAAGAGGCCGATCCAGACGACATCGACGAAGTGCCAGTAGTAGGACACGACGATGGCGGCGGTCGCCTGCTCGTGCGTGAACCTCCGGGCCGCGTAGGTGCGCCCGAGGACCAGCAGGAAGGCGATGAGACCACCTGTCACGTGCAGGCCGTGGAAGCCGGTGGTCAGGTAGAACACCGAGCCGTACGGGTCCGAGGAGAGCGAGAGGCCCGCGTCTTTGACCAGTTCCGTGTACTCGAAGACCTGACCGCCGATGAAGATCGCACCCATGACGAAGGTGACGATGAACCACATCCGGAGCTTCTTCACGTCCCCGCGCTCGGCGGCGAACACACCGAGCTGGCAGGTCAGGGAGGAGAGCACCAGGATCGTGGTGTTCGTCGCCGAGAACGGGAAGTTGAGATGGGCTGCCATCTCCTTCCAGTGATCCGGCCCGGTCACCGATCGCAGGGTGAAGTACATCGCGAAGAGGGCCGCGAAGAACATCAGCTCGGAACTCAGCCAGATGATGGTTCCGACGCTGGTGAGGTTCGGCCGATTGACCGACGGGTGCGCGTGCCCGGTTTCTACTGTCGTTGCTGTCGCCACGACCGACATTATGTCGGTCGCTTATCCCGCCCTCACTCCCGGGGGTGCCGTTCGGAGTGTCCGTGGTCTCTGCCCTGCTCTTATGGCCCATCGAAGCCCTGTCAGAACCGGTGTCTACGGGGAGGTGAAGGGAGTAGCATCCGCGCATCGGTCCATGTCCACGACGGTCCACGACGGCAGTACTCAACGTCTCGGAGGAACAATGCAGCCGACCGCCACGGTGCTGGTCTACAGCGACGACTCCAACACCCGGGAGCAGGTACGGCTCGCCACCGGCCGCAGGCCGGCCGGTGACGTTCCCCTGGTCGAGATCGTCGAGTGCGCGACGCCCGCGGCCGTGATCCGCGAGCTGGACAAGGGTGGGATCGACGTCTGCGTCCTGGACGGCGAGGCCGTGCCCATGGGCGGCATGGGGGTGTGCCGTCAGATCAAGGACGAAGTCTTCAACTGCCCGCCCGTCCTGCTCCTCATCGGCCGGCCCCAGGATGCCTGGCTCGCCACATGGAGCCGTGCCGATGCGGCGGTGACCCTGCCGGTGGAGCCGGTGGAGTTCGCGTCGGAGCTGGCTTCTCTGTTGCGGCGGAAAGCGGCACCGCTCAGCGCCTGAGGTGGGACTGAGTTCCGAGAGCTGTGCGGGGCACGCCTCAGACGGCCTGGGGGCGCAGGCGGGCACCGTCCGCCGCGCTGGGGCCCTCCGATGTCTGGCCGGCCAGGGCGCTGCCCTTGCGCCAGCTCTGCCAGGTGAGGTTCCAGTCGCCGAAGCCGTTGCTGAACGGGGCCATCATCTCGCCGTTCGAATGGACGACCTTGACGATGTCGCCGGGGCGCACGGTCCTGAAGAACCAGGCCGCGTTCCCGGTGCTCATCCCGGTGCAGCCGTGGCTGACGTTGGCGTATCCCTGGGAGCCGGTGGACCAGGGCGCGGCGTGCACGTACTCGCCGCTCCAGGTGACCCTGGTCGCGTAGTAGACAGGCAGGTCGTACGACTCCGAGCTGCCCTCGGCGATACCTATGCTGGTACCGCGCATCCGTACGAAGTACTCCTTTGCGAGCACGACCTTGACGCCGTTGCGGGTCTCGAAGCCGGGCTTGCCGGTGGTGACGGGCATCGCCTTGATCACCTCGCCGTTCTTGTAGACCCTCATCGTGTGCGCCGAGGCGTCTGTCACGGCCTCGATCCGGTCGCCCGTGGTGAGCTTCAGAGGCTTCGCCTTGCCGCCCCAGAGCCGTTCGTTGACCCGGATGCCTGCGAGTTCGCTGTGCGCGCGGATGGCGGCGTGGGCGGGCCAGTACTCCTTGGGGCGGTAGTGCAGCGTCTTGTCGTCCACCCAGTGCCAGGCGCCCTGCGCGGCGGGCGTCGACTCGACCCTGAGCGCGCGCTCGACGACGGCCCGGGCGGCCCTACCCTTGACGGGGGCGCTGAGCGCGGCCGTGACGGGCTGGCCGACACCGTACTTGCCCGCGTCGGGGCCGAACTTGACGTTGAGTCGCTTCTTTGTGGTGGGCTTGCTGGTGTCGAAGGCGAGTTCCTTGCGGCCGGGAGCCCCGTCCTCGTTCTCCGTGCTCACCCGCACCGTGTAGCGGTCGCCCGCGGCGAGCGGTGACGTGCTGTGCCAGTGGCCGCCGTCGGCGGAGAGCTCGCCCGACACATAGCGTCCCGCCGCGTCCGTGACCGTCACGTCGGTAATCCGCCCACCGGAGCCCTGAGCGGTTATCTCCAGGGGTTTGTCGGGGTCGACCTTCTCGCCGTCGTCCACCGGGGCGTTGAAGGAGATCTGTCCCGCCGCGTCGTACGGATCGGCCGAGAGGGGGTGGCCGTCAAGGGTGCAGGCCGTGACGCCCGCGCCGAGGGTGACCACCAGCAGAGTGCAACTGACGACCGTGCGGTTCAGCGGTGAGTGGCTCATGACCTCAAAGTAGGAACGCCCCGCGACCCTGGCGCGGCGAGTGACCCGTGCGAGTGACATGAGGCGCGGCAAACGAGCGAACCCGGACCCTCCTTCGGAGTGTCCGGGTTCCAGTGCGCTCAACGTGTGTTACTGGGTGCGGCTCTCGCCGCGGTAGTACTCGAAGACCCAGCCCCACAGACCGATCATGATGATCGGGAGTGAGAAGTAGAGCAGCCACCAGCCGAAGACGACGCCCAGGAAGGCGAGCGCGCCACCGATACCGAGGGAGAGCGGCTGCCAGCTGTGCGGGCTGAAGAAGCCGACCTCACCGGCGTCGTCCGCGACATCGGCGTCCTTGTTGTCCTGGGCGCCCACATCGACCCGCCGGGCCGTGAAGGCCAGGTAGTAGCCGATCATGATGCTCAGGCCGAAGGCCAGGAAGAGCGCCGTGGTGCCGGCCGGCTCCCTCGACCACAGGCCATACACGATCGCCATGGCGAGGATGAAGACGGCCAGCCAGATGAACATCTTGCCCTGGATCTTCACTTGCCGGCCTCCTTGCCACCAGCGAGGGTCTTCTCACCCTCAGGGGCGTTCTCGAGTTGGTCGAGCGCCGCGATCTCCGGGTGGTGCAGGTCGAACGCCGGGGATTCACTGCGGATGCGCGGCAGGGTGAGGAAGTTGTGCCGCGGCGGCGGGCAGGACGTCGCCCACTCCAGCGAACGGCCGTAACCCCACGGGTCGTCGACCTCGACCTTCTTGCCGTACTTGGCGGTCTTCCAGACGTTGTACAAGAACGGCAGGATCGACAGGCCGAGTACGAACGAGCTGATCGTCGAGATCGTGTTCAGCGCGGTGAAGCCGTCGGCGGCGAGGTAGTCCGCGTACCGGCGCGGCATGCCCTCGGCACCAAGCCAGTGCTGGACGAGGAACGTGCCGTGGAAGCCGATGAACAGCGTCCAGAACGTGATCTTGCCGAGCCGCTCGTCGAGCATCTTGCCCGTCATCTTCGGCCACCAGAAGTGGAAGCCGGAGAACATCGCGAACACCACGGTCCCGAACACGACGTAGTGGAAGTGCGCCACCACGAAGTAGGAGTCCGAGACATGGAAGTCCATCGGCGGCGAGGCCAGGATGACACCGGTCAGACCACCGAAGGTGAAGGTGATCAGGAAGCCGGTCGCCCACAGCATCGGGGTCTCGAAACTCAGCGACCCCTTCCACATCGTGCCGATCCAGTTGAAGAACTTCACACCGGTCGGCACGGCGATGAGGAAGGTCATGAAGGAGAAGAACGGCAGCAGCACGCCGCCGGTGACGTACATGTGGTGCGCCCACACCGTCACCGAAAGACCGGCGATCGAGATGGTCGCGGCGATCAGGCCCATGTAGCCGAACATCGGCTTGCGGGAGAAGACCGGGACGACCTCACTGATGATGCCGAAGAACGGCAACGCGATGATGTACACCTCGGGATGCCCGAAGAACCAGAACAGGTGTTGCCACAGCAACGCCCCGCCGTTCGACGCGTCGAAGACGTGCGCGCCGAACTTGCGGTCCGCCTCCAACGCGAACAGCGCGGCGGCCAGCACCGGGAAGGCGAGCAGCACCAGTACGGCGGTGAGCAGCACGTTCCACACGAAGATGGGCATGCGGAACATCGTCATACCGGGGGCGCGCATGCAGATGATGGTGGTGATGAAGTTGACCGAGCCGAGGATGGTGCCGAAGCCGGAGAACGCCAGACCCATGATCCACATGTCGGCGCCGACGCCCGGTGAGCGGACCACGTC
>CBFGQM010000015.1:0-29397 GCA_965650905.1 uncultured Streptomyces sp.
CCTCCACGCGCGCGTGGAGGGCCATTTCGCACACAAGCGGCTTCCCCGGCGCAGTCAGGGGTCAGGGGATTTCCCGGTGGAAGCGACGTACTCCCGACGGGGTGACGACCGCGTGCACCGGCCGGTCGTGGGGCTCCTCAGGAACGCGCTCGACGACTTCGGAGTCGTACAGCAGCACCACCAGCGCCGGATCAGCACCCGCCCGCTCCAGCCGCCCGAGTACCCGGTCGTACGACCCGCCGCCGCGCCCGAGCCGCATCCCCCGCGCGTCCGCGGCGAGCCCCGGCAGCAGGACGGCGTCCGCCGAGAGTACGGCGTCCGGGCCGAGCCGCTCGCCCGCGGGCTCCAAGAGGGCCATTTTCCCCCGGTGTCGTACGTGTACCAGCGACCCCTCTCCTTGGTACGCGCCCCAGTCCAGGTCGTTGTTCGCCATCAGGACCGGCAGCAGCACGCGCACTCCGCGCGCGTCGAGCGCGTCGAGGAGCGCGCGTGTACCCGGTTCGCTCCCTACGGAGACGTACGCGGCCACGGTGCGCGCGTGCGCCAGTTCCGGCAGCTCCAGGGCGCGGGCGGCGAGCACGGCCTCCGTCTCCCGCACGTCATCAGCCGTCAATCGGCTTCTCACCATGAGGAAGGCTCGCCGCAACATTGGCTTGCCAGGCTCTGCCCCTGGTCCCGGCTGACTCACAGTCTGCTCCCCTATTCTTTCAATGCGCTCATATGAGAGCGAATTAACCGGAACTGCAGATTCACTACAAAGGCGCCGGATAGGGTGGCGGCATGACTCAGTCGCACCCCAGGATCAGCAAGGCTGTCATCCCAGCAGCAGGCCTCGGTACCCGGTTCCTGCCGGCCACCAAAGCCACTCCCAAGGAGATGCTGCCGGTCGTCGACAAGCCGGCGATCCAGTACGTGGTCGAGGAGGCCGTCGCCGCAGGCCTCGACGACGTCCTCATGATCACAGGCCGCAACAAGCGTCCCCTTGAGGACCACTTCGACCGCAACTACGAGCTGGAGTCGGCCCTTCAGAAGAAGGGCGACGCCGGCCGGCTCGCCAAGGTGCAGGAGTCCAGCGACCTCGCGACCATGCACTACGTACGCCAGGGCGATCCCAGGGGCCTCGGCCACGCAGTCCTCTGCGCCGCCCCGCACGTCGGCCACGAGCCCTTCGCCGTCCTCCTCGGCGACGACCTGATCGACCCCCGCGACCCCCTGCTCGCCCGCATGGTCGAGGTCCAGGAACAGCGCGGCGGCAGCGTCGTCGCGCTCATGGAGGTCGATCCCGAGCAGATCCACCTCTACGGGTGCGCGGCCATCGACACCACTGAGGACGGCGACGTCGTCAAGGTCATGGACATGATCGAGAAGCCGGCCGCGGCCGACGCCCCGTCGAACTACGCGATCATCGGCCGCTACGTCCTCGACCCGCACATCTTCGACATACTGCGCAAGACCGAGCCGGGCCGCGGCGGCGAGATCCAGATCACCGACGCCCTCCAGCAGCTCGCCGCCGACGAGAAGGTCGGCGGGCCCGTGCACGGTGTCGTCTTCAAGGGCCGCCGCTATGACACCGGCGACCGCGGCGACTACCTGCGTGCCATTGTCCGACTCGCGTGCGAACGTGAGGACCTGGGCCCGGACTTCCGGACCTGGCTTCGCCGTTACGTAGCCGAGGAGATGTAGCAACGTGAGCAGTGCCGCGACCCGCGTCACCGGTCAGGATCACCTCTGGTCGGTGTCCGAGCACCTGGAGGACATCCTCACGACCGTTCGCCCTCTCGAGCCCATCGAGCTGCAGCTCCTCGACGCTCAGGGCTGCGTCCTGGTCGAGGACGTCACGGTGCCGGTCTCCCTGCCGCCCTTCGACAACAGCTCAATGGATGGGTACGCGGTCCGGGTCGCCGATGTCGCGGGCGCGAGCGAGGAGTTCCCGGCTGTCCTCACGGTCGTCGGGGACGTCGCGGCGGGCCGCGCGGAGCTGCTCCAGGTGGGTCCCGGCGAGGCCGCCCGCATCATGACCGGCGCCCCGCTGCCGCCCGGCGCCGAGACGGTCGTCCCCGTGGAGTGGACCGACGGCGGCCTGGGCGAGGGCCCCGTCTCCCGGATGCGCGCCCACAGCGCGGCCCCCGAGGGTGCCTCCGGACAGGTGCAGGTCCACCGCCCGGCTCCGGCGCGCGCGCACGTGCGCGCGCAGGGCAGCGACGTCTTGGCCGGGGACCGCGCACTCGAGGCGGGCACCGTCCTCGGCCCGCCGCAGATCGCGCTGCTCGCCGCGATCGGCCGTGGGGCGGTACGTGTGCGCCCGCGCCCGCGCGTGGTCGTCCTGTCCACCGGAAGCGAACTGGTGCAGCCCGGCGAGGAGGTGGGCACCGGCCAGATCTACGACTCCAACAGCTTCGCGCTGACCGCCGCCGCCCGCGACGCCGGAGCCATCGCCTACCGCGTCGGCGCCGTCGCCGACGATGCCGAGACGCTGCGATCCACCATCGAGGACCAGCTCATCCGTGCCGACCTCCTGGTCACCACGGGAGGCGTGAGCGTGGGGGCGTACGACGTCGTCAAGGAGGCGCTGGAGTCCGTCGCCGACGAGGACGAGGCGGGCTGCGGCATCGAGTTCCGCAAGCTCGCCATGCAGCCCGGCAAGCCCCAGGGGTTCGGCTCCATCGGCCCCGACCACACCCCGCTGCTCGCGCTGCCGGGCAACCCCGTGTCGTCGTACGTCTCCTTCGAGCTGTTCGTACGCCCCGCGATCCGCACGCTGATGGGCGTCGACGACGTCCACCGGCCCACGACCAGGGCGACCCTCAGGACGGACAAGGCGCTGACCTCGCCTGCCGGCCGCCGACAGTTCCTGCGGGGGCGGTACGAGAACGGGGAGGTGACCCCGGTCGGCGGTGCGGGATCGCATCTGATCGCGGCCCTCGCGCGCGCCGACGCGCTGATCGTCGTCCCCGAGTCCGTGGAGTCTTTGGAGCCCGGCACCGAGGTCGAGGTGGTCCTGCTCGGCTGAGGACCCCCGCTTGGGGGTACCGTGTCGCGCACAACAGGCCCGACCGGGAGCGCCGCAGCACATGACTGTTCCTTCCCGGGGGGAGACCCCCGGACCCCCTGCGCAGGACCGACTGACACACATCGACGAGGCGGGAGCCGCCCGCATGGTCGACGTGTCCGGGAAGGACGTGACCGCGCGCACCGCCCGCGCCAGCGGCCGCGTCCTGGTCTCGCCCCGGGTGATCGAGCTGTTGCGTGGCGAGGGCGTCCCCAAAGGCGACGCGCTGGCCACCGCGCGCATCGCGGGCATCATGGGCGCCAAACGCACACCCGACCTCATTCCGCTGTGCCACCCGTTGTCGGTGTCGGGTGTCAAGCTCGATCTGTCGGTTGCGGACGACGCCGTCCAGATCCTGGCCACCGTGAAGACCACCGACCGTACGGGCGTGGAGATGGAGGCCCTCACGGCGGTCAGCGTGGCGGCTCTCACCGTGATCGACATGGTCAAGGCGGTCGACAAGGGGGCGGTCATCACGGACGTACGCGTCGAGGAGAAGACGGGCGGCAAGTCGGGCGACTGGAGGCGGGCATGACGGCATCGGCCGGGCCGCCGATCGGCGGCGCCCTTGCCGCGCCGTACGCCGCTCTGGTCGTGACCGCCTCGAACCGAGCGGCGGCAGGCATATACGAGGACCAGGGCGGCCCCTTGATCGCAACGGAGCTGGTGAAGTTCGGCTTCGCGGTCGACGGACCATGGATCGTGCCCGACGGCGATCCGGTCGAGAACGCGCTGCGGGTGGGCGTGCAGGCGGGATACGGCGTGATCGTCACCACCGGCGGCACCGGCATCTCGCCCACCGACCGCACCCCCGAGGCCACCCGGCGCGTCCTCGACCGCGACGTACCGGGCATTTCAGAGGCCATCAGGGCGTTCGGAAGGGAGAAGGTGCCCACGGCGGCGCTGTCCCGGGGCCTGGCCGGAGTCGCCGGCGACACGCTGATCGTGAACCTGCCGGGCTCCACCGGTGGGGTCCGGGACGGACTGGCCGTCCTGGGGCCCTTGTTGATCCACGCCGTCGACCAGATGCGCGGCGGCGATCACCCGAGACCCAGTGGCAGTGGGGGTGCGAGCTGAACCGCCCATCCTGGCCGGTCGAGCTGGCGGAAGGCGATGTCCTCCTTCGGCCCATAAGGCTGCGCGACCAACGGGCCTGGCGTGATGTCAACCGGCGCAACCGGGACTGGCTGCGTCCCTGGGAAGCGACCGTTCCGCCGCCCACGCCCAGCAGGCCGACAACGCACCGGCCGACCTACCGCCGAATGGTCCGGCATCTGCGCTCCGAGGCCAACGCGGGCCGGATGCTGCCGTTCGTCATCGAGTACCGGGGCGTGCTCGTCGGGCAGTTGACGGTCGCCGGGATCACCTGGGGCTCCATGTGCTCGGGCCATATCGGGTACTGGGTGGACGAGGCGGTCGCCGGACGCGGAGTGATGCCGACGGCTGTCGCGCTCGCGGTCGACCACTGCTTCCGCTCCGTCGGGCTGCACCGCATCGAAGTCTGTATTCGCCCCGAGAACGGGCCCAGCCGCCGGGTTGTGGAGAAACTCGGATTCCGAGAGGAAGGGGTTCGTCCCCGTTTCCTCCACATCGACGGGGCCTGGCGCGACCACCTCGTCTTCGCGCTGACGGCCGAAGAGGTGCCGGATGGGCTGCTCAGCCGCCGGCAGCGGTCACGCTTGCGAAACATGCCCGGAAACTCCCCAAGGGACACGCCTGGGAGTACCGCGTAAATGAAATGAGTGTTCGAAAATAATCGGTGGTCGAACAGGGGCGGGTATTAATGTGGTGCTCGGGGTGGCCTGCCGGTCGCATCGGCCATAAAAAAAGCTCGAAATATCAGCCAGATCGTGCGACACACCGGCTGAATTGGCAGATGGCCTCATGCAAACCCCTCTACCGTGTGAGGCGTGAGCAGCAGCGGCCTCATCTACGCAGTCATTGTCGGGGCCTGGGCCGCCTACTTGGTGCCTATGTGGCTCCGTAGGCAGGACGAGCTGAATGAGGCCCGTCCGACGGAACGCTTCAGCACCGCCATCCGGCTGCTGTCCGGACGGGCGGGGATGGAGCGCCGGTACGCCAAGGACCTGCGGGCGCGCTCCACCGACGAGGGGGAGCACCGCGCCGAACCGGACGGCATCACCGACTCGGTGGACGCCCGGGCCTACGCCATGCCTCAGACGCGGCGCGAGGTACGGGCATCCGTCAAGGACGTACGCGAAGACCCGCGCGACGGCGCGCGGGACGGGGCACGGGACCGGGCACGGGGCGCACGCGGTGACGCGCGGCCCGAGGCGCAGGGTGGGCCGGCGTCGAAGCCGACGTCCCGGTCGGGATCCGGGACGGGACCCAAGTCGGGATCCGGGACGGGATCCAAGTCGGCGTCCCCGTCCGCGTCGGCGTCGAGGCCCGGTGCCAAGCCGGCGGCTCGGTCGGCCCGCCCGGCGGGTGCCGGACCGGTGCCTCAGCAGGGCGCCAAGGCGGTCAAGCCGGGCGCAAAGCCATCGTCGTCCACGGCCACGTCGTCATACGCCCCGTCGTCATACGCCCCGTCGTCATCCGGGGCGTCGCCGTCCGCGGCATCTCGCGCGCGGCGTACCGCGGCGGCGGAGGCGGCCGCGCGCGCCCGGCGCTCGAAGGTGCTCGCGCGGCGGCGGCGTACGACGATCGTCCTCTTCCTGGCCTTCACGCTCGGCGCGACCGTGGCGGCCGTCGGCGGTCTGGCATTCCTCTGGGCGCCCGGCGTGCCCGCGATGATGCTGAGCGTGTACATCGCGTATCTGCGCTCCCAGGAGCGGCGGCGCTTCACGTACACGATGGACCGTCGGCGGGCCGAGGCCGCTGCGCAGCGGCTGCGGGACCGGCAGCCCCGGCGGCGGACGCCCGCCGAGCCGGGTACCGCCGACGAGCCGGAGGCCGGAGCGGAGCCGGCCAGTGACCCCGGCCTGTCCGCGCTCGCCGCCGACCGCCGTGCCCTCGTCGAGCAGACCGACCACGCGGAGTGGGTCGACCAGCAGCGCGAGCGCCGGAGCGGGCCGGCCGGCCGCGACAGCTGGGACCCCGTCCCGGTGCCGCTGCCGACGTACGTGACCGCCCCGGTCGCCCCGCGCGCCACCTCCGACGTCGACCTGGGCGGGCCGGACGCATGGAGTTCGGCGCGGTCCAGCGCGGTCGAGCCGAGCGCCGACTGCCCGAGGACTCGGGCGACTCAGGCCGCCGAGGCGACCGGGGCGGCAGCTGGGGCGGACGACGAGCCGGGCGAGCCCGGCGCGGACGACGCCGCGGATGCCCGCCGCGCCGCCTCGGCCCGCCGCGCCCGCGGACGCGGCCGTACTCCGCTCTTCGACCAGTACGAGGACGGGGACAGGCCGCGCGCCGCCAACGCGTGACGACGTCCCAGAACCCCCACCCTGACCAGCCAGGAACGGATTTCCAAGCACCCGGACGGGGATGCTAGAGTTTTCCTCGTTGCAAGGGCCTGTGGCGCAGTCCGGTAGCGCACCTCGTTCGCATCGAGGGGGCCAGGGGTTCAAATCCCCTCAGGTCCACCGCAGCTCAGAACCCCTGTCGGAGAGATCCAGCAGGGGTTCTTTGGCGTCGTCATCCTCCAGGGCCGCCAGGAAGCGGCCCTTGGTCATGTCAGGCAGCGGCGCGGTAGGCGGGCGGCGCGGTGCGCTCCGCCCGTTCGAGGCGGCGCGACACGAGCCCGCGCGTAACGTGATCTTGAACCAGCTGGTGCGCCGCCTGGCTGTCCGCAATGCCGACGACGGCCCGAAGGCCGAGATTCACCCTCGCGCCCGGCGCGACGGTGTCCGCCAGTCGCCGCCCAGTAACGTGCGTCTTCCCCCGCCGACGCTGGAGAGTGTTTTGCTGACAGTGACCTCTGTGAATGTGAACGGGCTGCGGGCCGCCGCCAAGAAGGGCTTTGTGGAGTGGCTCGCGGACACCTCCGCCGACGTGCTGTGTCTCCAGGAGGTGCGGGCCGAGCCGCAACAGTTGCCGGACGGGGTTCGGCAGCCCGAGGGATGGCATGTCGTGCATGCACCGGCCGCCGCCAAGGGCCGCGCGGGCGTGTCCCTGTTCACCCGCCGCGAGCCCGACCGTGTCCAAGTCGGCTTCGGGTCGGCCGAGTTCGACGGCAGTGGGCGGTACGTCGAGGTCTGTCTGCCCGGGGTCATAGTGGCCAGTCTTTATCTGCCGTCCGGGGAAGTGGGGACCGAGCGGCAGGAAGAAAAGATCCGGTTCATGGGGGAGTTCCTCGCCTACCTGAAGGAACTGCGTGAGCGCGCCGCCGCCGATGGGCTCGAGGTCGTGGTGTGCGGCGACTGGAACATCGCCCACCGGGAAGCCGACCTCAAGAACTGGCGTGGCAACAAGAAGAACTCCGGGTTCCTGCCCGAGGAGCGGGCGTGGCTCGGGCGCGTCCTCGATCAGGACGAGGGCGGGTATGTCGACGTCCTACGCGCCCTGCATCCGGACGTCGAGGGGCCGTACACATGGTGGTCCTATCGCGGTCGGGCTTTCGACAACGACGCAGGGTGGAGGATCGATCTGCCCGTGGCGACCCCCCGGCTCGCGGCGCGGGCCGTCAAGGCCGTCGTGGAGCGAGCGGCCAGTCATGCAGAACGGTGGTCGGACCACGCTCCTGTGACGGTGGTCTTCGAGATGTGACAGGAGCGCTGCGGGTGCCGAACGGCGCTGCCCCGACTCCCGTTTTTCTTTGATGCCTCGGCCACGTGAGCAGGCTATGTGTACCGCCGGTCACTTCTCTCGTCGACCCCTACCCATCAGTACGCGGCTCCTCTACGCTCCCCACCACGCCAGTGTTCACTGGCGTGCTCGTGCGGAGATCAAAACCAGGAAGGTGTCGGGATGACCGAGGGCGAGCATGTGTACAAGGTGCTCCGGGCACCCCGGCCCCGTACCACCAGGGACAACCAGCACAGGAACACGGTGGAGGCCGGGGCGTGAGCCGGCTGACGCACGTCAAGAGTGGTCCTTACGCCCCGCCCGTCGCCGCGCGCGAGCTGACCGCCGTCTCCGCCGACGGCGCGCGGCTGCATGTCGAGGTGCACGGCCCCGACGAGCTGACCGCCGGCAGCGATGACCGGACCGCCGGCCCCGACAAGCGGACCGCCGCGCCCGCCGTGGTGCTGGTGCACGGGTGGACCTGCTCGACCGCCTACTGGGCCGCGCAGATACAGGACCTCACCGCCGACCACCGGGTGATCGCGTACGACCAGCGCGGGCACGGGCGCAGTCCGTCCAGTCCCGCGTGCAGCGCCGAGGCACTCGCCGACGACCTGGAGGCCGTGCTCTCGGCCACCCTCGCGCCGGGCGAGAAGGCCGTGCTCGTGGGGCACTCCATGGGTGGGATGACGCTGATGGCTGCGGCCGGGCGGGCACGGCTGCGGGAGCACGCCGCCGCCGTGCTGCTGTGCAGTACGGGCAGTTCGGGGCTGGTCGCCGAGTCGCTGGTGGTGCCGATGCGGGCCGGGCGGATCCGTACCTGGCTCACGAAGCGGGTCCTGGGGTCGCGGGCGCCGCTCGGGCCGGTCACGCCACTGGCCCGGCGGATCCTCAAGTACGGGACGATGGGCCCCGGTTCGGCCCCGGTGATGGTCGAGGCGTGTGCGCGCATCGTGCACGCGTGTCCGCGCGAGGTGCGGTATGCCTGGTCGCACGTACTGGACACGCTCGATCTCGACCACCGGGTAAGGGAGTTGACCGTGCCGACCGAGGTCGTCGTGGGTACGGGCGACCGCCTGACGCCCGTGGTCCACGCGCGCGGCCTGGTCGCCGCGCTGCCGAACTGTGTCCGCTCCACCGAGCTGCCCGGCATCGGGCACATGACCCCCATCGAAGCACCCGAGCTGGTCAATGCGCGCATCCGGGAACTCGTCTCCACGTACGTGCGAATCGTCGAGCTGGAGGAGGGCGCATGAGCAGGGGCCGCCTGGACGGACGGGTCGCCGTCGTCACGGGCGCGGCGCGGGCGTCGGTGAGCTCCTCGCCCGCAAGCTCTCCGCACGCGGTGCGAAGGTCGCGCCGGCCGGCCTGGCGCCGGACGAGTTGATGCATGTCGCCGAGCGGCTGCCCGCGGAGGGCGGCCACTGGTACGCCGACGTCACCGACCACGCACTCCGCAGGTGGGGCGGCCGATGAGGAGGTGCGCGATACGGTGCGTAACTGATCGAAATGCGCGCTTTGTCGGCCCATGTCAGTCTGGTCGAGGCCCGATCCCCTCACCCACTTCAGGAGTGAATCTCATGGGCATGCAGGACGAGTTCAAGGACAAGGCCAATGAGGCCGAGCAGCAGGCGCGCAAGCGTTCCGGCCAGGGTCGTGACGACATGAGGGGGCGCGAGCAGCACACGCCGCGGACGCCGCGCGAGGAGCGCGAGCAGGCCGAACGCGAGCGTCGCCGGAAGGAGTCGGAGCGCGGCCGGCCGGAGGAGAACGAGCCGGGGCGCCGGGCCGAGCGCAAGACGCAGGACCGGTTCGACCAGGACTACGACGTGTAGCTCCGCCTGGTTCGCGTGAAGCGGGGTGCCCTCATGTGTGGAAGGTGCCCCGCTCTTGCGTGCGCGGGGCAGCGTGCTTGTGTGTCAACGTGTCAGCGTGGCGGCAGCTTCGGGCGCGTGCTGTCCGGGACGTGGTGGTAGTCCGGTGGCGTTGCCGCAGGGTTGGCGGTCAGGAGGGACAGGGCCAGTTGGACCGCGTCGGCCAGCTGGGCGTGGCGGCCCTCCGCCCAGTCCAGGGGGGTGCGCAGGACCGGTAGGTCCGGGCTGACGCCGTGGTTCTCGACGGACCAGCCGTACGCGTCGAACCAGGCGGCGTTCATGGGGACCGTGATGACCGTGCCGTCGCCGAGGCGATGGCGGCCGGTCATGCCGACGACACCGCCCCAGGTGCGCTGGCCCACCACCGGGCCGAGCTTGAGGAGTTTGAAGGCGGCCGCGATCATGTCCCCGTCCGACGACGTCATTTCGTCGGCGAGGGCGACGACCGGGCCCCGCGGGGCGTTGGAGGCGTACGACACCGGCTGGGCGCCTCGGGTCAGGTCCCAGCCCAGGATCGTACGGGTGAGCTTCTCGACGACCAGCTCGCTGATGTGGCCGCCGGCGTTGCCGCGTACGTCGACGATGAGGGCGGGCCGGGACATCTCCCCGCGCAGGTCGCGGTTGAACTGGGCCCAGCCGGAGCCGCCCATGTCCGGGATGTGCAGGTATCCGCACTTGCCGTGGCTCAACTCCCGTACGACGGCACGGCGTTTGGTGACCCAGTCCTGGTAGCGGAGAGGGCGTTCGTCGATCAGCGGGACCACGGCCACGCGCCTGGCATGGGCCTCGCCCTCCGCCGGTGTGAACGTCAGCTCCACCGTCGTCCCGCCCGACCCCGCGAGCAGCGGATACGGTCCCGTGACCGGGTCGACCGGCCGGCCGTCGACGTGGGTGAGCACCGCGCCCTCGCGGATCCCCGTACCGGCCAGCGGTGAACGCGCCTTGGAGTCGGACGATTCGCCGGGGAGGATCCGTTTGACCCTCCACCTTCCGTCCCTGCGCACGAAGTTGGCACCCAGGAGGCCCTGTGCGCGCTGATAGTGCGGTGGCCCTTCGTTGCGGCGCGCGGGGGAGACATACGCGTGCGAGGTGCCCAGCTCGCCCAGGACCTCGCGGAGCAGGTCCGCGAACTCGTCGGGGGACGCGACCCGTTCGACCAGGGGCCGGTACTGGTCCAGCACGGCATCCCAGTCGATGCCGCACATCGTCGGCTCCCAGAAGTACGCGCGGATGAGCCGGCCCGCCTCCTCGTACGACTGCCGCCACTCGGCGGCCGGGTCGACGTGGTGCAGGATGCGGCGCGAGTCGATCCAGACGGTCGTGTCGGAGTCGCCGGACTCGGTGGAGGGAACGGCGCGCAGGTCGCCCTCGTCGACCACGACGAGCCGCGTGCCGTCACCGCTGACCGTGAACCAGTCGAGGTGGCCGACGAGTTCGGACTTCTTCGCCTTGGTGATGCTGAAGTGCTCCAGCGTCGGGCGGCCGGTCATGTCGTCCGGATTCGCGAAGGTCTCGCCGAGTGCCCCGGAGATCGGCCAGCGTAGCCAGACGAGGCCGCCGCCCGCGACGGGGTGCAGCGCCGAGTACTTGGAGGCCGCGACCGGGAAGGGGGTCACCCGGCTCTCCAGACCCTCGCTCTCCACGGTCACCGCGCTGCCGTCACCTGCCCCCTCGTCCTCGACGGGATCCAGGCCGCCGGCCGCCGGGCGCCCCTCGGGGTTCAGCGCGAAGGGGGACGGGGTCGCCGACGACAGGGGTACGAGGTAGGGGCGGCAGCCCAGCGGGAAGGACAGGTCGCCGGTGTGCACGTCGTACACCGGGTCGAAGCCGCGCCAGGACAGGAAGGCGAGGTAGCGGCCGTCCTGTGTGAACACCGGGTTCTCGTCCTCGAAGCGGCCGTTGGTGACGTCGACGATCGTGCGCGCGACCTGCCCCGGCCCCCGTCCCTGCCCGGGCCCCGGCCCTTCGATCCGGGCCATCTTGATCTGGCGCAGGGATCGGCCGATGCCCGGGTGGGACCAGGTCAGCCAAGTGCCGTCGGGGGAGAAGGCGAGGTCCCGCACCGGCCCGTTGATGGACTGGATCAGCTCGGTGACCTCGCCGGTCGGCTCTTCGCCGGTGGACTCCTCGCCGGTGGTCTCGTCCTCCGTGTCCAGGAGCAGCAGGCGGCCGTCGTTGGAGGCGATCGCGAGCCGCTCGCCCCGTGGGTCCGAGACGAGTTCCAGTACGCGGCCCAGCTCGCCGGAGGCCAGCCGGCGCGGCTCACGGTCACCGGTCGCCCGCGGCAGGTACGCGATCTCGACGGCGTCCTCGCCCTCCACGTCCGTGACGTACGCGATCCGACCGCTCGGGCCGAGCATCTCCGGGAGCCGTACGCGTACGCCCCGGGCGTCCGTGATGGCGCGCGCGGGACCGTCGCGGTGCGTGAGCCAGTACAGGCTGCCGCGTACGACGACGGCGCTGGCCCGGCCCGTCTCGTCCACGGAGATCCCGTCGACGTGCTGGGCGGCCGGCACCTGGTACGTACGGCGTCCCGCGCGCGGCCCGCCCAGGCGCACGTCCAGGCGGCGGGGCAGCGAGTCGGCCAACAGGTCCTCGACGATCCACAGGTCGCCCGCGCACTGGTAGACGACCCGGGTGCCGTCGCAGGAGGCGTGCCGGGCGTAGAAGGCGTCGTGGTCGGTGTGGCGGCGCAGGTCGGAGCCGTCGTGCCGGCACGAGTAGAGGTTGCCGACACCCTCGTGGTCGGAGAGGAAGGCGATCCGGTCGCCGACGAACATCGGGGTGTCCAGGTGCCCGTCGAGGCCGTCGAGGATCCGTTGCCCGTGCAGCCAGAGCCGTCCGGTGGCGCCGCCGCGGTAGCGCTTCCAGGCGGCGGGCTCGTGCGGGGGCTTGCCCGTGAGCAGCAGTGTCCTGCGCTCGCCGTCGAAGTCGGCCACCGCGATGTGGGAGACCGGGCCCCAGGGCAGCTTGCCGCCCGGGTCGCCGTCGACGGGCAGCTTGTAGGCCCAGGTGAAGTACGAGAAGGGCTCGCCGTGCGAGGCGACGGCGAGGATGTCGGAGTTTCCTTCCGGGTCGGGAGGCGTCCAGCCGCATACCCGGGTGTCGGGGCTGCCCCAGAAGGTGAGGCGCCGGGCGGGCCCGCCGTCCACCGGGGCGAGGTGGATCTCCGGGTCGAGGCTGCGCCAGGTCGTGTACGCGATGTGCCGGCCGTCGGGCGAGAAGCGCGGGTGGCTCACCTTCGTACGGTCGACAGTGAGCCGCCAGGCCCGGCCGGGGCGGTCGAGGGGGGCCAACCAGAGGTCGTCCTCGGCCGCGAAGCAGAGCCGGTCGCCGCTGAGGTGCGGGAAGCGCAGGTAGGCGGGGGCGTACTCGGGATCGGACGGGTTCTCGTACGTGTCGCTCACCCACCCATGCTTTTCCTGTGGAGGAGCCCCGGCAACTTGTGGGGACGGGGCGGGCTGCACGTGGGGACGGGGCGGGCTGCACGACCTTGACGCGGCTGCTTTTCTCGATTTTTCTCGGTCCCGGCACCGAGGCGCAGAAGACCTTCGACCTGCTGGAGCAGCGCTTCCCCGGCATGAGCGCCCAGGGAGCGAGCGCGCGGGTCATCGGTCTTCCAGGCGCCCGACGGCCGGCAGGTGGCGGAAGCGGCCAACACCCGCGGCCCACCCCGCTCACGTTGGTGTTGATCGCTCGATCGAGTGGGTGCTCAGCTGTGGACCGGCCCCGCCGTGTACGTCCGCCGCAGGAAGCGGATCAGCGCCTTCGAGTCGAACTGCACGACCTCCACCCCCTCCGACGAGTGGAACTCCATGACGGCCTGGACGCGTCCGCAGGGCCAGATGTGTACGTCGCCGGAGGCGGCCGGGGAGCGGAGGCCCTGTTCGAGGAGGTCGCGCGTGAAGATCCACTCATGGTGGCCGGGGAGCGTGATGTGCACCCTGCGGGGATCGGACTCCGGGTCGTAGCTGAGGGCGACCGGGACGGCGGGCGGGTCCTCCCTCGAGTCCGTGACGATGTGGGCGCGCGCGTACTGCTGGACGGCGGACATCGGCGGCTCCTTCGGCGGGGGCACCCTGTGAGAACCCTTTGAGTGGCTACCTCTCTAATGTCGCATATTTCGCGGAATACACTCCCGGGTTGTTCGAGGTCATCCGCTGTTGCGAACTCTTCGCAACAAGGCACTATCATCGAGCGGTCAGCCAGATGGCCGGACCGGACCCGGAAGCGGAGCCACCCATGCACGTCCCCGACGGAATCATCAACGCCCCCGTCTCCCTGGCCGCCGGAGTCGTCGCCGCGGGAGCCGTGGCCGTGAGCCTGCGCGGCGCCCGGCGTGAACTGGACGAGCGCACCGCCCCGCTGGCGGGCCTCGTCGCAGCCTTCATCTTCGCGGTACAGATGCTGAACTTCCCGGTCGCCGCGGGAACGAGCGGGCACCTGCTCGGGGGTGCGCTCGCGGCGATACTCGTCGGGCCTTGCACAGGGGTGCTCTGTGTGGCCGTCGTCCTGCTGATGCAGGGCATCCTCTTCGCGGACGGCGGTCTCACCGCCCTCGGCGTGAACATCACGGTCATGGCGGTCGTCACGACCGTCGTCGCGTACACCGTCTTCCGCGGGCTGGTGAAGGTCCTGCCGAGGAAGCGGCGGTCCCTCACGGTCTCCGCCTTCGTGGCCGCCCTGCTCTCCGTGCCCGCGGCCGCCGCCGTCTTCACGCTCGTCTACGCCATCGGCGGCACCACAAACGTCCCCGTCGGCCAGGTCCTCGCCGCCATGGTCGGCGTCCACGTCCTCATCGGCATCGGAGAGGCCGCGATCACCGCGCTCACCGTCGGCGCGATCATCGCCGTCCGGCCCGACCTGGTGTACGGCGCCCGCGGCCTGACCGCCCCGCTGAAACTGCGGGTCCGCGGCGAGCTGGTCGACGCCCCGGCCGCCGACGCGGTGCCGGCCACCGCCTTGCCCCAAGCTCTCGGCTCCGCTCGAGCAGCAAGGGCGCCCCATCACCGCACGGTCTGGCTCGTGGGCCTCGCCATCTCCCTCGTCCTCGCCGGCTTCGTCAGCTTCTACGCCTCCGCCAACCCCGACGGCCTGGAGAAGGTCGCCGCCGACCAGGGCATCGACGCCAAGACCGAGGTGAACGCGACCGCCGACTCCCCCCTCGCCGACTACGGCATCTCGGGCCTCACGAACACACGCCTCTCCGGCGGCCTCGCGGGTGTGATCGGTGTGGGCGTCACGATGGGTGCCGGGAGCGGTGTCTTCTGGGCCGTACGCAGGCGTCGTACGAACGAGACGTCCCCCGCCTCCGTGTCGGACGTACCCGCGAACGGGAACGTCTGACATGGGCGCCGGCCACGCCCACAAGCTGTACCGGCACGGGCACTCTTGCGTGCATGCCCTGCCACCGCACACCAAGCTCACGGCCGTCTTCGCCTTCGTGGTCGTCGTGGTCTGCACCCCGCGCGAGGCGATGTGGGCGTTCGCGCTGTACGCGCTGCTGCTCGCCACCGTCGCCTGCGCGGCCCGCGTGCCCGCCGCCTTCCTGTTGAAGCGGCTTCTGATCGAGGTGCCGTTCGTGGCCTTCGCCGTGCTGATGCCCTTCGTGGCACAGGGCGAGCGGGTGGACGTACTGGGCATGTCGCTGAGCGTGAGCGGTCTGTGGGGCGCCTGGAACGTGCTGGCCAAGGGCACGCTGGGTGTCGCCGCATCCGTCCTGCTCGCCTCGACGACCGAACTGCGCGAACTGCTCCTGGGGCTCCAGCGGTTGAAGCTGCCGCCGCTTCTCGTACAGATCGCGTCCTTCATGATCCGGTACGGCGACGTCATCACGGACGAGATGCGGCGGATGCGGATCGCCCGGGAGTCGCGCGGCTTCGAGGCCCGCGGCGTCCGGCACTGGGGCGTCCTCGCCAAGTCGGCGGGCGCGCTCTTCATCCGCTCGTACGAGCGCGGGGAGCGCGTGCATCTCGCCATGGTCAGCCGGGGGTACGCCGGTTCCATGCCGGTCATCGACGAGGTGACCGCCTCCAGGGCGCAGTGGTCGTACGCTCTGGCCCTGCCCTGCGCCGCCCTGCTCGTCTGCCTGTTGGGATGGACTTTGTGACACATGCGCCAGAAGTGACACATTCCACGGAGGTCGCCCCCTCGCTAAAGGTGGCCGGTCTCGCCTTCGCCTACCCGGACGGGCATCAGGCCCTCTTCGGCGTGGACTTCACCGTCGGGCGTGGCGAGCGCGTGGCGCTGCTCGGGCCGAACGGCGCCGGCAAGACGACGCTCGTACTGCACCTCAACGGCATCCTGACCGGCGGTGCCGGCACCGTGACGGTCGCCGGGCTGCCCGTCGGCAAGCGGCACATGGCCGAGATCCGGCGTCGGGTCGGGATCGTCTTCCAGGACCCGGACGACCAGCTGTTCATGCCAACCGTCCGCGAGGACGTGGCCTTCGGGCCCGCGGCGGCCGGGCTGAAGGGGCCGGAGCTGGAGGCGCGGGTGCGCAGGGCGCTGGAGCGGGTCGGAATGGAGGCTTTCGCCGACCGCCCGCCGCACCACCTGTCGTTCGGGCAGCGCCGCCGGGTCGCTCTCGCGACGGTCCTCGCGATGGAGCCGGAGATCCTGGTCCTCGACGAGCCGTCGTCCAACCTCGACCCCGCCTCGCGACGCGAACTCGCCGACATTCTCCGGTCGTTGGACGTCACCGTGCTGATGGTCACGCACGACCTGCCGTACGCGCTGGAGCTGTGCCCGCGGTCGCTGATCCTCAGTGACGGGGTCGTCGCCGCGGACGGCAGGACGGGCGAACTGCTCTCGGAAGACGAGCTGATGCGCACCCACCGCCTGGAGTTGCCCTTCGGCTTCGATCCCTCCATGAGAGTGGGCGCGTGACGACGGCAAGGAGCGTGTACTGGTCCGGCAAGTGCTGTCCCACCGGGCCGGGGTGCCGCCAGTTGTTTGATCTCGCCATCCGCTACTCGCTTTGATGCCGATGGTCAGCGTGTGGTGGTTCAGGTCGGCGAGAGATGCGTTGGGTATGACAGGTAGACGGGCGCTGGGCAGGCGGTTCGGGTGGTTGTGGGCGTCGTATGCCGTCAGCTCGTACGGCACATCGCTCGGGTTCGGCGCGTTTCCCATGATCGCGGATCGCGATCCTCGAGCTGCACGCCGGGCCGACCCGGGTGGCGGCGCTGGCCGCCGCGGGACGGGCAGTGGGAGCCGTGGTCGCGGTGCCGCTCGGTCCCTGGGTGGAGTTCCGCCGTAAGAGGCCGGTCATGGTGGGAATGGACCTGACCCGGTTCCCGGCGTTGATGAGCGTCCCCGCCGCGTTCGCGTTCGGCTGGCTCAGCTTCGCCCAACTCCTCGTCGTCTCTGTCGTGGTGGGTGTGGAGCATCTCCGTTCCACACCCACCGTGTGAGTCCAGGCGGTCTTGACGCTCCTCAGCCGTGCGGGCGACGCTCGTGCAACCAGACGCAACCGAGTAGTCAGGGAGCAAGGTCATGGCTCTACTGTTCTTCGGCAAGGACCCGAACACCAACGGTGACGACTGCCCGACGGTGTGGGTGGACGACAAGTCGGCAGACCTCGTGCTCCAGGGCTGGAAGGCTGACGACGGCACCGAAGTGGAATGCCTTGCGGTCGGGCACATTCCCGACACCGAGGCAGTCATCCGCATTCCCGCGCGCATGGTGCCACTGATCAGGAAGGCATGTGATGAGGCCGAGCAGCGTTCCGCCGTTCGCTGAGCTGATCCGCGACTGCCACCACTCGGCCGTACACCTGGAGTTGCGCGACTCCTACGGGGTGGCTGCCGAGGCCGACGACTTCGCCCTGTGGCAGGCAGCCGGCCGAATCACTCCCGAGTCTGTGGAGAGCCGCCGTCCCTGGCTTGACCTGGTACGGGAAGCCGTGGGCCGTGGCGTCGTCATGCGCCGCGCTCGCGTCGTCTCCGTGCCGGTCAGTGAGTACATCCGGTACGAGCACGCGGGGACGTACCTCAACGTGGAGGCCGGAGAGCTGGTGCGCTGGCTTCCGCGAAGGGACGCCGCGACGCTGGCTCTGCCGGGCGCCGACTTCTGGCTTCTCGATGACCGGCTGATCCGCTTCGGTCACTTCGCGGGGGACGGCTCGTCGGCGGGGCACGAACTCAACTCGGACCCGGACGTGATCAAGCTCTGTGCCGACGCGTTCGAGTCGGTCTGGGAACGCGCCACACCCCACGAGGAGTTCACGGTCTGATCCGCGCCGGCACCTAACCAGCTCATGCCCCAGTACCAGTCATCCAGTGTCGAGAACGCCCGCAAGGCGGTTGCCGCGCGGTTGCGTGAAACCCGCCTGGACTCAGGGCTCAAAGGGCATGAGCTTGCCGCGCGTTGTGGCTGGCAGAAGTCCAAGGTCTCTCGTATCGAGAACGCACGGACGCCACCCACCGACGCCGACATCCGCGAGTGGTGCGCCGCGTGCGAAGCGGGCGACCAGGCTGCCGACATCATCGCCGCCAGCCGGACGGCCGCCTCGATGTACATGGAGTGGAAGCGCCTCCAGCGCACCGGCCTGCGCCGTCTGCAAGAGTCCCGCATACCGCTGTACGAGCGGACAAAGCTGCACCGGGGCTACGCCTCGCACGTCGTACCCGGCCTCTTCCAGACGCCCGCGTACGCGGCTGCGCTGCTGTCCACGATCCGCCGCTTCCACAGCGCACCCGACGACATCACCGAGGCGGTAGACGCTCGCATGGCTCGGGCCCGCGTGCTGCACGAGTCCGGCCACCGCTTCACGCTCCTGGTTGAGGAGTCGGTGTTGCGCTACCAGGTCGGCGACGCCGAGACGATGGCCGGGCAGTTGGGGCACCTGCTGTCGGTCATGTCGCTGCCCGCCGTCTCGTTGGGTGTGGTTCCCTTCGCCGCCCGCGAGCGAAGCATGTGGACCCTGGAGGGGTTCAACATCTTCGATGACCAACGGGTCCGTGTGGAACTTCTGACGGCTCAGGTCACCCTCACGGCTCCGGGCGAAGTTGCCATGTACGTACGGGCGTTCACCGAGCTTCGAGAGATGGCGGTCTATGGAGCCGAAGCGCGGGTCTGTGTGACGGCCGCCCTGGACGCCCTCGGCTGAAACTCGCGTGCAACAACGTAGAACCGACTCGGGGTCGGGGCGCCTTCCTTCCTAGCGTTGTCGTCACACGGACGACGTGAAGGGGTCGGCATGAGCGAGCCGAGAAGCTACCCGAGTGCTCCGGTGGATCTGCCGGATCGCACAGACCAACTGGAGCCCACGCCGGTTGAAGGCTGCGCGGGCTGTGTCGAGTTGGCGAAGGTGCGGAGCTGGGCGAAGGCCGGTGGTGACGGCACGACGGTGTCCGACTGCAACGTCCTCATGGCCAGGCATCCCGACGGGCACTGATGACGCTGACCGCCCCGCCTACTCGTCACCCTTCACGAACGAGCCTTGCCCGAGCACGGTGTAGAGCCGCCCTTCCTCGCGGAGGGCGGCCACGGCCTTCTGCACAGTCGAGGGCGCTACGTCCATCTCGGCGGCCAGCTCGTTCACGGCGGGGAACCGAGTACCGGCCGCGTACTGGCCAGCGTCGAGGCGTCTCCTCAGTTCGGCCGCTACCTGGGGCCACACCGGCTTGCTGCGGTCAAGATCCATGGTTATCAGCGTCCGCGTATCTGCGTGATCACGCGACCGCGTATATGCGAATACGCGTATACTCGATAGCGCAGGACCTTGACAGCACCCATAGCACCGCCCAAACGGAAGACCCCCGCGACTGCGCGAACAGTCCGGGGGCGTGGCCGATCACCCAAGGAGTGACCGACGTGCGAAGCCTACTGGCTGCCCTTCTCTCGTGGCTCATGCCATCGACCGGCAAGCGCCGCGCTACCTCGCCCGCTCAGGCTGTGCCGACACAGCACCCGCTCACGGACGAGCCGACCATCACTTTCCGCACGGGGGGTGTGGCACGTCCCGCCGCCATCTCGACTCCGCGCTCTCCTCGTCCCCCCGAGTTCCTGCGAGGCGAAGACACCCCGCTCATCCGGCCGTACCTCGTCGCCTACGAGCGAGAGCAGGAGCGGCGACGACAGCGGGACCGGCGTACCGCCGCCACCCTCGCAACCCTCGGCATCGACTTCCACGGAGCGACGGCATGACCGACGTCGGACTTCTTCAGGCGGGCGCTCTGGTGCGAGACACAGCCAGGAACCGCGTCGGCGAGTTCATGGGCAAGGGCGGCCCCTACTGCATGTTGCGCCCCCTCGGCGGGGGCAAGGAGTGGGAGGCGTCCCCGGAATGCGTGGAGGAATTGAGCCCGGAAGAAGTGCTGTCCGAGAAGGTCAAGCGAGCCAACGCACAGAGCACTGGAGCCGTCCTGTGACCCGAGCCGTCTACCGCTTCGTAGACCACACGATCCGCCACGCACCCGAAGGCGGGTACACGTTCGAGATCTGCTGTACCGCCCACGAGTGCGGTGAGGACAGCGGCCCGCAGGGTGAGCAGGACGCCGCGCAGGACTGGGCGCTCAAGCACACCGGGGCCACGACGCACGACCTGTTCCGCCGCGTCGTCACCGACCACGCACGCGTAACGCGAGCCGACGGCGAAGAGAGTGAGCGCCCGGCCGTCGAGGCGGACGGCACGGCCTAGCAACACCGCACGCGAGGGCGGGTGTGGGACGAGAGACGTCCCACACCCAGCCGGGTCATCAACACGACGAGGAGCTATGAGCCAGGATCACGATTCACCACGGAGTCCGTCGAGACCCTACGGACGGCACTCGTCGATTTCCTAGCTTCGCCGTGTCAGCAAGACACGACGAACCAGGGAGACGAGATGACCCGCCAGCACTTCGACCACAGCCAGTGCGAGCACCCATCTTCGAAGGCCGGGCGCGCTGCCTGCCGTAAGCAGATGCGAGCCGAGGCACTGGGCGAGAGCGCCGCGAAGGCACCGACCGCTGGAACCGCGAAGGCCCCCGCGAAGAAGGCGCCCGCCAAGCCCGCTGCTGCTCCGGCCGCGAAGAAGAGCCCGACGCGAGCGACCCCCGCGAAGAAGGCAACCGCCGCTCCCACGAAGGCTGTCGAGCCGAAGGCCGACGACGCCGCGAAGTAGTCCAGCCCCAGCCGAGAAGCCCCCGACTCAAGCGCTGCCTTGTCGCGGTTGTTGTCGAGGGCGTCCCCTATGAAGAAGTGACCCGGATTGCAGCACGGCGGGTTGTCGCAGGTGTGGCACACGAAGAGGTCCGGCTCTAGCTCCTCGCCGATGTACCCAGCTGACGTCCCGCCACGACCGCCCCTTCACGGAGGCAGGTAGCTGGAACAGCCGGGTGCGGGTGCGGTGCCCGAAGTGCGGTACGCCGCCGATCGCGTACCCCGTGCGGTCATCGACAGCACCGTAGCGGTGGGATGCACGGGCCTGCGAAGGAGTTGCAGGAGTTACCGTCTGCGGCGCGTCAGCTGCCCGCCTTCAGCAGCGCCGCCACGATCGGGCCCGCCGTATCCCCGCCGTGCCCGCCCTGCTGCACGACGCCCGCCGCCGCCAGGTCGCCCCTCCACGCCGTGAACCAGCCGTTGGGCTTCTTCTGGCCGCCGACCTCCGCGGAGCCGGTTTTGGCGCCGAAGTCGGGGCCGAGGCCGGCCATCGCCTCAGCCGCCGTACCCGCCGCGGCCGTGTACTGCAGCAGCTCGCGCAACTGCGACCGGGCCTCGGAGGAAAGCGACCGGGACGCCTTCGCCGGCGTGCGGTTGTCGACCTCCGGGGACACCAGGTACGGCTGGTGGAAGGTGCCGGTCTTCGCTGTCGCGACGACCGACGCCATGTTCAGCGGGTTCATCCGGACCCCGCCCTGGCCGATCAGTGAGGCCGCCATCTGGGCCCCCGACTGCACCGGCACCGAGCCATCGAAGCTCGACACCCCTATGGACCAGTCGTTCCGGCCGAGCCCGAACACCTCCCGGGCCTGCTTCGTCAGGTCGTCGTCGCTCAGTTTCTTCGCCTGGCTGATGAAGGCCGTGTTGCAGGACCGAGCGAAACTGGCCTTGAACGTGCCGTTCTTGATCTTGAACTTGTCGTCGTTCTGGAACTTCCAGCCGCCGTACGTCGAGTACTTCGGGCACGGGTGTCCCTTGTCCGCCGACGCCAGCCCCGTCTCTATGAGCAGCGACGCCGTCACTATCTTCATCGTCGAGCCGGGGGCCAGGGATCCCTGGAAGGCGGTGTTGAAACCATGGCCGGAGTTCGCGACGGCAAGGATCTCGCCGGTGGACGGCTTCAGCACGACCACCGACGCCCTGGACCTCCCGGCCACCTGTTCCTCGGCGGTGGCCTGGAGGCTCGGGCTGAGGGTCGTACGCACCGTGCCCGGGGTTCCCTCGCTCAGCGCCAGCAGCGTCCTGCCGGGGTTCTTCGGGTCGGTCTCGGTCTCGGTCTTCGCGGCCGAGTCGTCCGATTCGTCCGAGTCCGTGGAGCCCTTGCGGATCAGCCGCAGCTCGATGCGGGCCGTGCCGCCCGCCTTCTTGCCGTACTTGGCCCGCAGCCCGTCCAGCACGGTACCGAGGGACGGGTACTTGGCCGTGGTCAGCGCGCCGCCGTCCCGGTCGAGTGCCCTGACCGGCGGTGTGCCGGCCTCCCCGGTGACCAGCCGGTCGCCGTCCTCCAGGTCCGGGTGCACGACGGAGGAGTGCCAGTCGACCAGCGGCTTCCCGTCCTCGGCCCGGCGGACGACGGTGAGCTGGGAGTCGTAGCCGAGGGCCTTGCTCTTGCCCTGGTAGGAGACCGTGCCCTTGACGGAGAACGGCATCTTGGCGCCGGACCGTGTCCCCGCCTTGAGCATCACGTCCTTGATGTGCGCGTCTTTGCCGTACCCGGTCAGCAGGGTGCGGGCCGCCGCCGTGTCGTTCGTGGCTGCCGCGGCCCGTGTGACGTCGCCGCTCTGCCAGGCCGTGAGAAACGTCGTGGCCGCGGTGCGGACCTCGGCCGCCGACAACGGGCCGGTCTTCACGGCTTCGGCGTTTGAGGCCGTCGCGGTGTCGTTGTCGTCGGCCGCCGCGCCGCCGCCGCCGTACAGGCTGTGGACGCCGAATCCCATGCCGCCGACGACGACCACGATCACTCCGCCCATGACGGCGGGCCTGGTCCTGCCGCGCTCGGTGGCGCTTTTCCTCTTGCCCACGGCTCCCGTTCCTTCGCTGCTTTCCCGGTACTCCCACGCTCCGCTACGAGCATGAGAGCCACCACCTTAGAGGCCCACCCCCTGAGGGTGGGTTCGGCCTTGTGCCTCTGTCAGGCGGTCGTCCCCTTGGAAAGTGACCCCTGTTGGAAAGAGACCCCATGGAACGTGACCCCTTGGAACGTGACCCCGTTCGCCCTTCTCGGCCCGTCGCTGTCCTTTTCAGCCACCCGCCTGCAAAACCGCCGCGACGATCGGTCCCGCCGCGTCACCGCCGTGGCCGCCCTCCTGGGTCATGGCCGCGGCGGCGATGTCATCGCGGTAGCCGGTGAACCAGCTGTTGGACTTCGCCTGGCCGTCGACCTCCGCCGAACCGGTCTTCGCGCCGATGCTGCCGTCGAGGTTGGACATCGCCTCGGCCGCGGTGCCGCTGACGGCGGTGCGGTTCATCATCTGGCGCAGCTGAGCGACCGTATCGGCGGACAGGCCCCGCGCGGTGGCCAGTTCACGGTCGTCGAGGTCCTGCGGCACGATCACCGGCTGCCGGAAGGTGCCCGTCATGGCGGTCGCGGTGACCGACGCCATAGTGAGCGGGCTCATCTGGACCTGGCCCTGGCCGAGCATGTTGGCCGCCGTGTCGGGGCCGCCGGAGGCCGGGACGGAGCCGTCGAAGGACGCGATGCCGGTCTTCCAGTTGTTCCGGCCGAGGCCGAAGTGCTCCTCGGCCTCCTTCGTCAGAGAGTCGACCCGCACCTCGTCCGCGTACTTCACGAACGCCGTGTTGCACGAGCGCGCGAAGCTCTCCGAGAGGGTCGCGTTCGCGTTGGGCGTCATGCCCTGCAGGTTCTTGAACGTCTGGCTCTGCCAGACCGCGTCGGGCGGGCAGGGAGCGGGCCCGGTCGCTGTCGTGATGCCGTTGTCGATCAGCGTCGCCGCGGAGATGATCTTCATCGTGGAGCCGGGGGCGAGCTTGCCCAGGAACGCTGCGTTGAACTCGTCGGCGCGGTTGTTGGCGACCGCCAGCACCTCCCCGGTGCTCGGCTTCACCGCGACCACCGATGACTCGGGGTGCTGCTTGACCGCGTTTTCCGCGGCCGCCTGCGCGCCCGCACTGAGCGTCGTCCGCAGCCTGCCCGGCTCGCCGTCGGCGAGCGTGACGAGCGTCTTGTCGCCCGCGTTCTCGTCCGCTCGCCGGACCGCCAGCTCGATGCCCGGTGTTCCGCCCGCGGTGTCGCCGTACTTCTCCCGCAGCTGGTCCAGGACCGGGACGAGCGACGGGTACTTCGCCCGGGTCAGCACGACCCCGTCGCGGTCCACCGCCTCGATCGGCGGGCTCTTCGCCTCACCCGTGAACAGGGTGTCGCCCTTCTCCAGGTCCGGGTGCACGACGGACGCCCTCCAGTCGACCAGCGCGCGTCCCGTGGTCTGCCCGCGCACGACGGTCAGCTCACTGTCGTACGAGAATGGCTTGGCCGTCCCCCCGTACGACACCGTGGCCGAGACCGAGAACGGGACGGTCCTGCCGGACGGCGTGCCCGGCGTGATCTTCACCTGCGTGAGGTGTGCCTCGTCGCGGTAGCCGGCGAGCAGCGCCTCGGCCGTCGCCGCGTCGTTCGTGTACGTGGCGGCCTTGGCCGCCTGACCCTTCTCCCAGGCCGCGAAGAAATTCTCGGTGGTCTCCTCGACCTCCGCGCGCGACGGCGGCCCGGGGCTCAGCGGCGTCGGCCCGGCCGAGCCTTCGCCCGTGACCGCCGAAACGATGTTGTAAGCCCCGTACCCGGCGCCCCCCACCATGACGGCGAACACCCCACCGACTATGGCGGCTTTTGCCCCCTTGCGCATCGAGCTTTCCCTCCCGCGAACCTTCTGCACGCTCAGAAAGGTGTTGTGCCTCGCACTGTATGTGGAAGGAGTGACGGATGTGGTCGTTCCTCGATGTTAGACCCACGTATCCAGCCACATCCGCGCCCGCCAGCTGTCGATCGGGATCGCCGTGCCCGTGTACAGCGGCCAGAAGTAGATGAAGTTCCAGGCGATCAGCAGGACGAGGACGCCCGCGAAGGCCGCGCCCGCGACGCGGCGGCGTTCCGTCGAACCGGGTGGGCCGAGGATCGAGCCGATCATCATCGCCACGGCCAGGCACAGGAAGGGCAGGAAGATGATGGCGTAGAAGAAGAAGATCGTGCGCTCCTGGTAGAGAAACCAGGGGAGGTAGCCGGCCGCGATGCCGCAGGCGATCGCGCCCGCGCGCCAGTCGCGGCGGAAGAACCAGCGCCACAGCACGTACAGGACCGCGAAGGTGGCGGCCCACCAGAGGAGGGGCGTGCCCAGGGCCAGGACCTCGCGGGCGCACTTCTCGCCCGCGTCGGCGGGGCAGCCGTCCTTGCCGGGCACCGGGTCCTCGTAGAAGTACGAGACGGGGCGGCCGACGACGATCCAGCTCCACGGGTTCGACCGGTACGTGTGCGGCGCGTCGAGACCGACGTGGAATTCGTACACCTGGCGCTGGTAGTGCCACAGGCTGCGCCACCAGTCGGGGAACAGCCATGTCCAGTCGCCGCCCTTGCCGGCGGTCGCCGCCCAGTCGCGGAAGTAGCCGCCGGTGCCGTCGGTGGGCGAGAGGATCCAGCGGATCCAGGAGACGATGTACGTGGCGATCGCGACCGGCACGGTCGACAGGAACGCCCAGCCCAGGTCGTGCTTGGCCACGGCCAGATACGGCCGCCGAGCGCCCGCGACCCTGCGGGAGCCCACGTCCCACAGCACCGCCATCACGCAGAACGCGGCCAGGACGTAGAGACCGCTCCACTTGGTCCCGATGGCGAGCCCGAGCAGCAGGCCGGCCGTCCAGCGCCAGGGACGCCGGCCCATGAGGGTCGTCTCGGCGATGTGCGCGTCCGGGCGCACCAGTCCGTCGGCGTTTGGCGCCAGCGCGGCCGCGAGGCGCCCGCGGGCCTTGTCCCGGTCGATGACCAGGCAGCCGAAGGCCGCGAGGACGAAGAACATCAGCAGCTGGTCGAGCAGCGCGGTGCGGCTCATCACGAAGTGCAGCCCGTCGACGGCCATCAGCGCGCCCGCGAGACAGCCGAGGAAGGTCGAGCGGAACAGACGGCGGCCGATCCGGCACAGCATCAGCACCGAGAGCGTGCCGAGCAGGGCCGTCATGAACCGCCAGCCGAAGGGGTTGAACCCGAACATCCACTCGCCGAGCCCGATGACGTACTTCCCGACCGGCGGATGGACGACGTACGCGGCCTGCGACGGAATCGGGACATGGCCGTCGCTCCGCAGGATCAGGTCGTTGGCCTCCTTGGCCCAGTTGACCTCGTACCCGCGGTGGATCAGCGCCCAGGCGTCCTTGGCGTAGTACGTCTCGTCGAATATCACCGCCTTCGGGCTGCCCAGGTTCCAGAACCGCATCATGCCCGCCAGCAGCGTCACCAGCAGCGGGCCGCCCCACGCCGACCAGCGCACCACGCGGGCGGCGGCCGGCTTCGACAGCCCGACCACGGCCCACAGACGCGGGCTGGGCTCGACGTACGGGGGCACCAGGCGGTCACGGACGTCGCTCCTCGGCGGGCCTGCGTAGCCGAACCTGCGCAGCCGCTGCTGCCACGACGGCTGCCACTCTTCGACGCCCTGTCGCTGCCGGATGTCCGTGGAGGACGCGGTACTGGTCACCGCGCCATCGTAGGGAACCCTGCTGTGGGAGTCCCGTGTATGGGCCCTGCGAGGATGGAACCGTGACAGGAACCCTTGTACTCGCAGGCACTCCCATTGGGGACATCGCGGACGCGCCGCCCCGGCTGGGCGAGGAGTTGGCGGGGGCCGATGTGATCGCCGCCGAGGACACCCGGCGGTTGCGGCGGCTGACCCAGGCCCTGGGCGTGCAGCCCACCGGGCGCGTCGTGTCGTACTTCGAGGGGAACGAGTCGGCCCGGACGCCCGAGCTCGTCGAGGCGCTGGCAGGCGGGGCGCGTGTGCTGCTCGTGACCGACGCGGGGATGCCGTCCGTGTCAGACCCCGGCTACCGGCTCGTCGCGGCCGCCGTGGACAAGGACATCCGCGTGACCGCCGTACCCGGCCCGTCCGCCGTGCTCACGGCGCTCGCCCTGTCCGGGCTGCCCGTCGACCGGTTCTGTTTCGAGGGGTTCCTGCCCAGGAAGGCCGGCGAGCGCAGGTCACGGCTGTGCGAGGTGGCCGGGGAGCGGCGCACACTTGTGTACTTCGAGGCGCCGCACCGGCTCGACGACACGCTCGCCGCGATGGCGGAGGTGTTCGGCGAGGACCGCCGGGCTGCCGTGTGCCGTGAGCTGACCAAGACGTACGAGGAGGTCAGGCGCGGCCCGCTGGCGGAGCTCGCGGCCTGGGCCGCCGAGGGCGTACGCGGTGAGATCACCGTCGTCGTGGAGGGGGCGCCCGAGAAGGGCGCCGAGGAACTGGACGCCGATGAGCTGGTGCGCCGGGTACGGGTGCGAGAAGAGGCGGGGGAGCGGCGCAAGGAGGCGATCGCCGCAGTCGCCGCCGAAGCGGGGCTGCCCAAGCGCGAGGTCTTCGACGCGGTGGTCGCCGCGAAGAACGCCGCTCGCACTGCCCCAGCCGCTCGCACCGCCCGACAGGGGGAAGCCCCGTGGGGAAGGGCAACCAAGGAGCTCCCACAGGAGGGCAGCCACGGAGCTCGCACAGGCAGGGCAGCCCATGGGAGGGCAAAGGACTTCGGGGAAAGGTAAAACCAGGGCCTGCCGTCAGGGGCGCGGGGCAAGGAACCGCCAAGACGGCGCCAATAGTCGACAGGTCTCATGCACGCGCGCCGGAAGAAGAGTCCACTGGTTCGACAGGGACGCACCCGTCCCTCGCCTCCGCTCCCCGGAGGCGTTTGTCCAGCGGACTGAGGAGCTGGCATGAGTGAGAGCGCCGGGCAGACCGGGCACCGCAGCGCTGCGGCCACGGACGTCGTTCACGAGTCGTATTCCTTCGCCTGCATGCGGTGCGGGCACGGCTGGGAACAGTCGTACGAGATCGAGCACCACGTCGACGCCGAGGGCCGCGAGTTCGTGATGTACGTGGCGGACGGCCGAATCGTGCCGTCGCCGCTCAGCCAACCCACCTGCCTGAACTGCGACGGCCACGTGGTGCGCATCATGCGCGCCGGCCAGGTGTCCTCCGTCCTGAACTCCATGCACCAGCGCCGCCCCCTGGACGACTCCCTCCCGAAGGCGGAGGCGGAGCCGCAGCAGGCGCACAAGGAGCACCACCACTGGCACCTCTCCGATCTGCTGCACCCCTTCCACCACCGCAAGGCGAGCTGACCCGGCTGCCACCCGTCCTGCCGGGCGCGGGGCGGGCGGCAGGGCCGGGATGTCCCCTTCGTAGGATCGGAGCATGCCTCCCGACGCCGAAGCCCCGCCCCTGCCCGACCCCCTCCGCGTGCCCGTCGCCGACTCGCACACCCACCTCGACATGCAGTCCGGCACGGTCGAGGAGGGTCTCGCGAAGGCCGCGTCGGTCGGTGTGACGACGGTCGTGCAGGTCGGCTGCGATCTGAACGGTTCGCGGTGGGCGGCCAAGACGGCCGCGCGGTACGCCGCCGTCCACGCGACCGTCGCGCTGCACCCCAACGAAGCGCCCCGGATCGTCCTGGGCGACCCCGACGGCTGGGTGCGGCAGGGCGCCCGTGAGCCCGGCGGAGAGGGTGCGCTGGATGAGGCGCTAGCCGAGATCGACCGGCTCGCCGCCCTCCCCTGGGTCAAGGGTGTCGGCGAGACCGGCCTCGACTACTTCCGCACCGGCCCCGAGGGCAAGGCCGCCCAGGAACGGTCCTTCCGCGCCCATATCGAGATCGCCAAGCGGCACGGCAAGACCCTGGTCATCCACGACCGGGACGCCCACGCCGACGTGCTGCGCGTGCTCAAGGAGGAGGGTGCCCCCGAACGCACCGTCTTCCACTGCTACTCCGGTGACGCGGCCATGGCCGAAGTCTGCGCCCGCGCCGGCTACTTCATGTCCTTCGCCGGGAACATGACCTTCAAGAACGCCCAGCCGCTGCGCGACGCCCTCGCGGTGGCGCCCCTCGAACTCGTTCTCGTCGAGACGGACGCGCCTTTCCTGACCCCCGCGCCGTACCGCGGACGGCCCAATGCCCCGTATCTCATTCCGGTCACGGTCCGCGCCATGGCCGCCGTGCGGGGCCTTGACGAGGACGCCCTGGCGACGGCGATCGCGTCGAACACGGCCCGCGCCTTCGATTACTGACGCATAACGCTCACGGCCTTACACCCCAGGGCAGGGCAGCGACACAACGTAGTCGTGTTGCTTTGGAGAGCGACGAGCCTCCAGTAGGTTTCGGCTCGCCCGATCCGGACTTCTGGAGCGTGTCGTCGTGAGCACTTCGCAGTACGAGACGTACGGCCCGGTGTACGGGAGCTACACCCCGTACCCCGCCGAGCATCGGTATGGCCTCGTGCACACGCACCGGCCCACGTACGAGACGTATCCCCGGGGCCGGCCCGAGAAGCACCCGCATGGCCGGACCCGGGGGGAACCGCAGGCGCAGACATCCGCCGACGCCGCACTGCGGCCGCCCCGCCGCACGCCGGCCGGGGTCGAGGCGCCCCGGACG
>CBFGQM010000016.1:0-29234 GCA_965650905.1 uncultured Streptomyces sp.
CCACCGGGCTGCCGACGCGGTGACCGTGGATCACCCGGGGGCGGACATCGATCCCGTCGAGCGCGAGGGCGAGCGCGGTACGGCGGGAGCGCTGCTCGTGGGCGACGAGATAGGGGCGGACACGGGAGGGGGGGCTCGGGCTCGGTTTGCCGCAGGCTGGCCGCATGACGCTCAAGTTCAACCAGGTCCAGCATGAATGAGGCCATCGAAACCCGGAAGTCGTCCCACCAGTTGGAGCCGGCCCGCTCCTTGGCCATGTTTGCCAGCGCGTCCACGTAAGCCTGGTTGGGACAGGAGTAGTTGGCCGCCCATACGCGCACTCGGTCGGCGCTCACGCCGAACCGCGCGGACTCCGTGTTGCTGATCGCGGTCTTGTCCACACGGTGCAGCGCGGCGGCCTCGGTGAGAGAGAGCCCGACATGCTCACGCATCCGCCGAAGCTCAGCCCCGAGCCGCCGCTGGCGGGCGGTAGGCGGCTTTCGGACGGGCATAGGATCCCCCTGCAGACTAAGAACGCCATGTTCATGGCCAGAAGCAACTACGTCTCGGCTCTCGGCCACGCCATCCCGCTGAGCAGGTCTCCGACAAGACCATCTTTGAGCGCCGCAAATTTTTCGCGACTAGGTCGATGTACTCGGGCTCTGTCACTTCGCCCTCGGTGAAGATGTAGACCTGGCGGGCGCGATGCGCGCGGCCCTTCGCGCCTTGCTTCCTGCGGGTGACACTGTCCCCTCCCCTTGGCCTCGCCATCAGACTTCTTCCGCCTCCATCAGCGCCGTGTCGTCCGTCCGCAGCAGCCGCCGCCCGATCTGCCCCTCCGACACCTTCGGCACCGCCCCGAAGGAACCCGCGAGGTACGAGGCCATCAGGTCCTCTTCGTCCGTCGGCTCCCAGTCGGCGACCGACGAGAGTGACGTGGCACCCCGTTCGTCCTTCTCTGTGAGCCAGATCTGCCCTGGCTGGAGGAGCCGTCCACCGCCCGGTGTTCGCAACAGGGAGGGATCGTGCCCGGTGAAGACCAGCTGCGCACCCTTCGAATTAGGAACGCAGGACGGCGTGTTTCATGTTCTTCAGCGCCGCGATGACGTTGGACTTGCCGGACGCATTGGCGCCGAAGACGGCGAGGACGGTGTGGACAGGAAGCATTCGGCCGTCGGAGAGCGCCGTCTCCCGGGCCGCGGCCCGGCCCCCCTCGGTCTCCTCTGAAGCGACGAACGACAGTTCCTGCTCTTCCCGCAGGGACCGGACGTTCGCCACCCGGAATCTCAGCAGCATCCTGCCTCCTTCATGGCGGACAGATTAGTCACACCATGCGGCCTACGTGGCCGGGTGCGAGATCGACGGCGGCCGACGCCTTGGGGGGTCGGCCGCCGTGCGGTGCCTTCTAGAGGAACGAGTTGATCTCGATCGTCTCGTCGCGGCCCGGACCGACGCCGATCGCGGAGATCGGGGCGCCCGACATCTCCTCCAGGGCCTTGACGTAGTCCTGCGCGTTCTTCGGGAGGTCGGCGAAGGTCTTGGCCTTGCTGATGTCCTCGGACCAGCCGGGGAGCATCTCGTAGACCGGCTTCGCGTGGTGGAAGTCCGTCTGGGAGTAGGGGAGTTCCTCGACGCGCTTGCCGTCGATCTCGTAGGCCACGCAGACCGGGATCTCTTCCCAGCCCGTCAGGACGTCCAGCTTGGTGAGGAAGAAGTCCGTCAGGCCGTTGACGCGGGTCGCGTAGCGGGCGATGACCGCGTCGAACCAGCCGCAGCGGCGGTCGCGGCCCGTCGTGACACCGCGCTCGCCGCCGATGCGGCGCAGGGCCTCGCCGTCCTCGTCGAACAGCTCGGTCGGGAAGGGGCCGGCGCCGACCCGGGTCGTGTAGGCCTTCAGGATGCCGATGACCCGGCTGATCTTCGTCGGGCCCACGCCCGCGCCGGTGCAGGCGCCGCCCGCTGTCGGGTTCGACGACGTCACGAAGGGGTACGTGCCGTGGTCGATGTCCAGGAGTGTGCCCTGGCCGCCCTCGAAGAGGACGACCTTGTTGTCGTCGAGGGCCTTGTTGAGGACCAGGACGGTGTCGGCGACGTACGGCTTGATCTGCTCCGCGTAGCCCAGCAGCTCCTCGACGACCTGTTGCACGGCGATGGCGCGGCGGTTGTAGAGCTTGGTCAGGATCTGGTTCTTGACGTCGAGGGCCGCCTCGACCTTCTGGGTCAGGATCGACTCGTCGTACAGGTCCTGGACGCGGATGCCGACGCGGTTGATCTTGTCCGCGTACGTCGGCCCGATGCCGCGGCCGGTCGTGCCGATCTTGCGCTTGCCGAGGAAGCGTTCCGTGACCTTGTCGACGGTGACGTTGAACGGCGTGATGATGTGCGCGTTTCCGCTGAGCAGCAGCTTGGACGTGTCGACGCCGCGCTCGTTCAGACCGCTCAGCTCGGAGAGCAGTACCGACGGGTCGACGACGACGCCGTTTCCAATGACCGGTGTGCATTCAGGCGAGAGGATTCCGGAAGGGAGGAGGTGGAGGGCATACTTCTGATCGCCCACGACCACCGTGTGGCCGGCGTTGTTGCCGCCCTGGTAGCGCACCACGTAGTCCACGGATCCACCGAGCAGGTCGGTGGCCTTTCCCTTGCCCTCGTCACCCCACTGAGCACCGAGCAGCACAAGTGCGGGCACAGGCGTACACCCCTTCCGGGTGGGGCATGTCCAAGGTCAGGGTGTACGTGGCACGGGTTGTGCCGCGTACACCGGCGACCGTCGTTGGCCGCGACCCGTCGGACCGGATGCCCCGGAATAGACGAAGCCCCTGGCGCAATAGCGCAAGGGGCTCTTGCACAAAGATGCTACCCGAGGAAGCGAGGCATGACCGAGGTGGCGGCTTTGGACCAGCTCCTTGTGGTCATCGACCCGGTCGCCCGTCGCCATGACGGTGAGTCGGTACGGATCGCAAAGGACGTGCTCAGCGCGGGTGCGGCCACGAAAGTGTGCCTCCCCGACGGGCCTGAGGAATTCGCCCGGGCCCTGGCCCGGCGAGGGTCCCGGCGACCGGTCGTCGTGGGCGACGACCGGGCCCTGCTGCGCGCTGTGTCCCTTTTGCACCGACGGCGGGAACTGGCTGGCTGCGCGCTGTCGGTCGTACCGGTGGGCGGGGCGGTGTCACTCGCGCGGTCGCTGGGGGTGCCCACGGGGGCCGTGGCCGCCGCGCGGGCCGTCCTCGACGGGGCCGAGCGGTGGCTCGACATGCTGGTGGACGACAGCGACGGGGTCGTGCTCGGGGATCTGCGGATTCCGCCGGTGACGGATTATCCGGCCGCCGCGCCGGAGTCCGCCGAGGAGTCCTCACGTCCGTGGCTGCGGACGTGCCAGTCTCTCGTACGGACACTGGCGGCTCGCCCCGCCCGGATGGCATCGGTGCCGGGGCCGGCGCGGCTGCGGGTGGAGGTGGACGGGGTGACGCTCGTGGATCTCGACCAGCCGGTGGAGGCGGTGTCGGTCACGCCGGGGAGTTCTGGCGGACCTGGGAATTCTGGCGGACCTGGGAGTTCTGGGAGTTCTGGTGGGCTTCGGGGCTCCGGGGGCTCGGGGAGTTCTGGAAACTCCCGGGGCTCTGGTGACTCTGAGGAATCTGAAGGTGGCTTTGAGGGCTCTGGGCCTTCCGGGGGCGCTGGGCGTACTGGGAGCTCTGGGGGAGTCGAAGGCTTGCGGGATGGTCGGGGTGCGTGGGTTGAGGTCCGTCCCGCCTCCGTCGGTGCGCAGGACCCACCGATGGGGGCCGTCGCCCGGATCATCACCGTGTCGGGCGCGCACTTCCGCTACCGCGCGGACACGGTGGTCAGCGGGCCGGTACGGACTCGGACCTGGACGGTCCGGGAGGCGGCTTGGGGGCTTACGTTGCCGCGGTGAGCGGCGGTCGGTTCGGGTGCCGCGTCCTTCACCCGCCCCGCCGGTGAGAACCGCTGGGCTGAGGGTGCCGGGCGTCTGGTAGCCGGGCCAGGCGACGACCGCGCACGCATCCTGAGCCGTTCGTGCGGGGCGAGAGCCGCCGCGCACGGGACAGCGGAGGAGTCACCAAGCCAACTGCGCGATCTCCTCCGCCACCACCGCGCACGCGTCCGCCGCCGGATCGATCAGCGCGGCGTGCCCCACGTCCTCGAGGAGCGTCAGCCCCACCACCTCGCCGGCCTTCGCCGCCGCGTCCGCGTACGACTCGGCGACGGCCAGGGGTACGACGTCGTCCGTGCGGCCCTGCACCAGAGTCGTGGCGATTCCGGTGGGCAGCAGGAGGGCGGGATCGGCGTACGGCTGCCGCTCGCCGAACAGCTCTTCTCCCCCCAGGAGTTGACGGGCCGCCCCGGAGCACACGTCCAGCTTCTCGGCGACCGTGAAGTCGGCGATCGGGGCGAGCGCGACGACGCCGCGCAGCGGGGCGGGCCGGTCGGTGTGCCAGGGCGCGTCCGCGGGCAGCAGTTGCCGGGCGGCCGCCCACAGCGCCAGGTGCCCGCCCGCCGAGTGGCCGGTGATCACCGTGCGGCGCGGGTCGGCCTGCGGCAGGGCCTCTCGTACGAGGCCGGGGAGCGCGTCGAGGGCGGCCGCGACGTCGTCGAAGGTGTCCGGCCAGCGCCCCGCGACGGTCCCCTCACCGCCCTGTCCCTCCCCGGCGGCGGCGCCGCGCCGGTACTCGACGTTGGCCACGGCGAAGCCCCGCCGGGCCAGGAAGTCCGCGAACGGGGTGATGTGCCACCGGTCGTACGCGGCCCGCCAGGCGCCGCCGTGCAGCACGACGACGAGCGGGGCCACGTCCTCGCCGCCGCGTGGGGCGTAGAAGTCGACCACCTGGTCGGGGTGGTCGCCGTACGCGGCGGTGATGTCGGGGTCGACGGACTGATGCCAGAAGGCCGACCGTTCCTCGGCCGCGTCACGGGCAGCGGCCTCGTCCGGTTCAGCGGCTTCGCGGGCGTCGTACGGCATGCTCCAACCTCTCAGCGGCGGAAACGGATGTGGCGGAAACGGATGTGCCGGAACAGACAAGTATTCGACCGTTGGCCGGGACGGTATCAGGCCCGTGACGTGGGCTGACACCGGGCCGTGACGCTCTGTGAGGGCCCACACCGAACGCCACCCGCGACGGGCGGACGACCGGCACGACCGGCACACGGCCCCGCCCCACGCACCCCACCCACCACCCGACGGACACGACCCGTCCGGGTCAGCCCAGTACCTCCGCCAGTACCCTCGCCGCCCTCTCCGCGTCCCCGAACCCGACATACAGCGGCGTGAAGCCGAAGCGCAGGATGTCCGGTTCGCGGAAGTCGCCGACGACGCCGCGCTCGATCAGGCGGCGCATCACGTCGCCCGCCCTACCGCACCGCAGCGCCACCTGACTCCCCCGCTGCGCGTGTGCGGGCGGTGTCAGGGACTCCACCCTGCCCTCGGGGACGTACGCCGAGAGGCACTCCAGGAAGAAGTCCGTGAGCGCGAGCGACTTCGCCCTGACCGACTCGATCGACACCCCGTCCCACACCTCCAGCGCCGCCTCCAGGGCGAGCATGGAGAGGATGTCCGGAGTGCCCACGCGACCGCGCCGCGCGCCCGGGGCCGGGGCATACGACGGCCGCATCCCGAAGGGATCCTCGTGGGAGTTCCAGCCGGGAAGGGGGGAGTCGAAGCGTTCCTGCAGGTCCCGGCGGACGTACAGGTACGCCGGTGAACCCGGCCCCCCGTTCAGGTACTTGTACGTGCAGCCGACCGCCAGATCCACCCCGTGCTCGTCGAGCCCGACCGGCAGGGCCCCCGCGCTGTGGCAGAGGTCCCAGACGGCCGTGGCTCCCGCCGCGTGGACCGCCGCCGTCAGGGACGGCAGGTCGTGCAGGCGGCCCGTGCGGTAGTCGACGTGGTTCAGCAGCACCGCAGCCGTACGCGGCCCCAGCGCAGCCACCGTCTCCCCCGGCGCCACCGCACGCAACGTACGGCCCGTCATACGGGCCGCCGACTGAGCGATGTACCCGTCCGTGGGGAACGTCGTCGCGTCGACCAGGATCTCGTCCCGGCCGTCACCGGCGAGCCGCACCGCCCCGACCACCGCCTTGAAAACATTGACACTTGTCGAGTCGCCGACCACGATCTGCCCGGCCGCCGCGCCCACCAGCGGCGCGATCCGGTCGCCGATCCGCTCCGGCGCCGTCCACCAGCCGCTCTCGTCCCAGGACCGGATCCGCAGCGACCCCCACTGCCGGCGCACCACGTCCTCGACGCGTCCGGGCACCGGACGGGGCAGCGCGCCGAGCGAGTTCCCGTCCAGGTACACCACGTCGTCGAGGACGAACCGCGCACGCAGCTCGGCCAGTTCGTCCCCGGCGTCGAGCTCCTCGGCCCTCACCGTCGGTTCAGACATGGGATCGCGCCGTCCACCAGTAATCTGCTATTAGCCACTACTAGCAAGGGGGCTACTGACCTGCGGAAATGTGGCGTCATGGATTCAGAGTAGGCGAGCTAGCCGCGCCCCTCTAGGGTCAGACCAGAGGCCCGGTCAGCGCACGGAGGAGCGCCAACCGGGGCAAGTCTGAGCTCGCCCCTACCGTGCCGCGCCGCCACGGGGGAAGCGCTCAGACGGGCAGTGCCCTCCCACACCGGGCCTGCTCGCCGGAAGCCCCCGATAATGTCCCGCCTCATGGACATAGTCGTAATCAATGGCAGCGCATCCAGACTCAGCACCTGGCCTTCGGGCACATGATCGGGGAACTCCGCACTGCGGGCTACACACGCAAGCAGATACTCGACATGGATCTGCATGTCGTCGAAGATCACGAACGGCCAGAGTGCGACGTGACGGGCTGCTCGGAAATCCCGAACTATCTTGTGAGCCGTCTCAACTGGATGCAGCGCAGAGTCCGCCGCTATCACTCTTCCCCAGGTCATATCGACACGGTCAAGGCCGCCCTCGCATACGGGCACAGTGGCGATCCTGCCTAACGTTTAGAGCCACGGCAGGCCAATGGCTCTCGCCTGTCGTCCAGCAAGCGAGCCCCACCTGCGCGCCACGGGGGAAGCCCACAGACGGGGCACAAGCCCGCCGCTACCGCGCTGCGCCGCCGCAGTCACGGGAACGGCGGGAACCTATTCAGCGCGCGTCACAGCGTCCGGCGAGACGGCCCACTCACGACCGCCACCCTCGGGCCACACGAACGCCGTGGGCCTCTTTCGGCGCTCTCCGGGCGGGTCGCTGGGGTCCTCCCATACGGGGTCCACATCGCGCAGAATTCCGACCCGTCCCGAACTGCCCCTCACCCGCTGCCCGATGTCCTCCCGCGTGACCATCAGTGGCCCTCGGGATGCTTCCGCATAAGGACGTTGCAGTCCGTGACCGTGGTCATGTCGCCCCGGCACGTGCACGGTCCCGTACGTTCGCCAGCTCACCCTGGATCCACCGATCGGTGGACGCGAATCGCAGCGGGCACGAGATCGGCAGCCCGGAGTGGGCAGCGGGTATGGCGAAGGGCCCGCTCGGATCACTCCGAACGGGCCCCGAACTTCTTTTCACCCGAGGTCACGCCACGTGGTCTCGCTCCACGTCACCAAGCCCCTCGGCGGCCCACGTGATCACTACTCGGTCCCCCTTCCAAGCCTTCCCTCTCACTGCCCGCTCGCGGGTCTCGGCCTTGCGAACGACCACCCGTGTGACGAACAGCTTGACCAACTCGCGCCGCGCGCTGAGGTCCGCCTTGGCCCACCATGTACCAGGTCCGATCGAGTCCCAGTCATCCTCGTCGTAGGTGTCACGCTCCAGCCAGGACGCAATGGGAAGCTCGGGGGTGTCCATGGCGGCCAGTGCGGCAATGCGTTCCTCGGCGGCCGCCATGCGGGCTTCCTGGTCGCTCACGGCCTTGGCGAATCGCCTCCGGCCGATCTCGTTGCCCATGTACGACGGCTGCATGTCGTAGAGCGTTTCCAGCGCCCGTGCGGCGTCGGCCCGGTCTGCTACCAGGGCGGCGCGTTCTTGGGCAGTCTCAGGCGCTTCCGTGGACTCTCCGAAGCGCTTCCGTGCCTCTTGCAAGATCAAGGCAACGTCATCGTCATCTTCGGCCGCGCCGATGATCGCGAAGATCCGCCGCGCCACGTAGTCGTCCAAGAGCGGTTGCGAGACGGCAGAGGTCCCCTTGTGCTGACCGGGGATCTCCAGGCCTGTAGGGCGTGAGCACCGGTACATGCTCTGCCGTACGTCGCTGCGGACTGCTGCCGACGACTTCATGGAGCGTCCGCACTCGCAGTGCAGCAGCCCGATCGACGTGAGCAGGTTGCGGGATGTGCCGTCCCACTTACGGGCCGACCGTACCTTGATCCACTCTTGGAGCTGCCACCAGTCGGCGGGGGCGAGGATGGGGTCCCACGCGGTCACGGGCTCCCCGTGCTCGTCGCGCACAATCCGGTACTCGGCAACGGTGTTGGTACGCGTGCCGTCCTCACGGAGCTTGTAGACCGCCTCTGTGCGGTACCCGGCAAGGGCCGGGTCGTTGAGAATGCGTGTGAGGGTGTTCGCCCGCCATCCGCTGTTCGCGTGCGCCTTCCCCTTTGAAGCGCCCCTAGTCGGGACTCCGTCCCTGTTGAGCTTGGCCGTGATCCATCCGATTGAGCCGGGCACCACCCGTCCCTCGCCGAGCTTGGCCGGGGCGGGGTTCTCCTTGTGGTACTTGATGAGAGCCCACACGTCCCGGATCACGTCGGCCTCGTCGGGACGGGTCGTGAGCGTCTGCACCACGATGGGACGGCCGTCCGCAGTGTGGCGCGTCTCGGGAGTGAGGTTGCGCCCGTACGGGGCAGTTCCGCCGATGTATCCGCCTGCCTCTTTGGCGAGTTGCTTGGCGCCGTAGACCGCAGCGCTGCGGTTCTTGCTTTCGTTGTGGGCGGCGTCAAGGCGCATGATCAGGTGGATCAGGTCCATGAGATTGCCCTTGCGGAACTCCCCCTCGGTGACACTGACGATCGTGACACCGAGGTTCAACAGCTCCGTGACGACAGGGATGGCGTCCAGCGGCTCCATGCGCGACAGGCGCGAAATGTAGTAGACGATGATCATGTTCACCCGACCGGCACGGCAGTCCTCGAGGAGACGCTCATAGGCCGGGCGTTCCTTGCCGTTGAACGCCGAGATTCCTATGTCCTCGTAGTGGCCGACCCATTGCAGGTCGGCCCCGGCCGCCTTCCGTCGATCCGCTTCGCCCTTGTTCGCAGCGCGCTGCGTGGCGGGGCTTGCTTCGCTCTTGTTGGCGCGCGCGGCCGACTGCCGTTCGTACCCGGCTGCGTGGATGCTCATGCCTGTGACCACTCCTGGCGGACTCATGGCCACACGTTACGTGACTTCACGTGGCCAATGTGCGAGAGCTCCACAGTTCCGGGAACACGTTCATCTGCGCGCGCTTCTCCAGCCAGGCCACCCCGGCGGAGCCGCCCGTACCGGCCTTCGCGCCCATCGCCCGCCGGGTCGCCACCAAGTGGTCGTTGCGCCAGCGCCACACCAGCTCGGCGACATCGGTCAACGCCTCGCCGAGCCGGGCGAGGCAGGCGCTCTCGTCGCCCGCGTACAGAGCCGTCCACACGGCCTCCACCTCGGCGGACGGCTCGTAGCGCAACGAGACGTCGCGCTCCACCACAGACCGAGGAATCGCACACCCGCGCCGCGCGAGCAGCCGCAACACCTCGTCGTACAGGCTCGGTTCGCGCAGCGCCTTCTCCAGCTCGGCGTGCACACGAGGCGCCCCCCGGTGCGGCACGAGCATGGACGCGGACTTCTCGCCGAGCAGGAACTCCATACGCCGGTACATCGCGGACTGGAAGCCGGAGCCCTCCCCGAGGGCGTTCCGGTACGAGTTGAACTGCGCAGGCGTCAGCCGGCCGAGCGGCTTCCAGGAGGCGTTCAGCGCCTCCAGCTCGCGTACCGACCGCTTCAGCGCGGCCACCGCGACCGGCACGTCATCGCCGCGCAGCGCGCGCGCCGCCGTCTCCCACTCATGGACGATCACGGTGAACCACAGCTCCATGACCTGCGTCGTGACCAGGAAGACCATCTCTCCGGGATCATCGGAAAGGGTGTGCTGGAGGTGCGTGAGGACGTCGGCCTGGACATAGTCCTCGTACGGTGTGGTGCCGTGGAAATCGAGATGCGGAGTCTCGGGCTCGTGCGCCTCTTCAGCTTGAGGAGCCTGTTGCGACATCGCCGTCTCCCGTGATTACTCAGGGTAGCGGTCCGCCCCTGCCGATTCCGACACGGGGGCCCCGGTCCCCACCCGGCATCTTCGGCAATGGTCGCGCGAAAAGGCAAGGCGAGCATGGCCGGGGACCGCCGTCACCGTCACCGGCGCGGTGGCCGGGCCGACCGGACACCGGCAACCGAGTGGCAGACTGCACGTATGACGACGCACAAGAACCTCCTCGGTGGCCCCGATCCGACCCGTCTTCCGGAGAACGAAGAGGCGTACCGCCTACTGGGCGAGGAGTCACTCGCTCCGGCCGAGGTCGCCGCCAGGTACCCGACCTTCTCCCTCGCCTGGGCGATGCTCGCCGACGACGCCTTCGAGGCGGGGCGGGTGATCGAGTCATACGCCTACGCCCGTACCGGCTACCACCGCGGCCTCGACGCTCTGCGCCGCAGTGGATGGAAGGGGCATGGCCCCATCCCCTGGAGTCACCGCGCCAACCGCGGGTTCCTGCGCTGCCTGGCCGCCCTGGCGCGCGCGGCCGAGGCGGTCAGCGAGAAGGAAGAGGCGGCACGCTGCTGGCAGTTCCTGCAGAACAGCGACACCGAGGCGTACGCCGAGCTGAAGCGCTAGGTCCCGTTCCGAGTTTCGGGCCGGGCTCGCGGGGCGTGGCGCGCACGTTCGCCGCCTTGCCGAATGCCCCGGTCATGCGTTGTGGCTGCGCCATCTCCTCCGGGGCTCACCTGGGCAGGGGGCGCCACAGCGTGCTTCAGAGGCTGTCGGGCGGGCCCCCCGGCGGGCCGCCCTCCGCCTGCCCGTGCTCCAGTGGCCCGTCCCCCGGTCCTACGCCCTCCGTCTCCAGCGGCGGCGCCGTGACATACCCGTGCGTCTGACACTCGGGCCGCAGGCAGTCCGGTGCCGGTCGGCGCACCGTCGCGAAGGCGATCACCGCGCCCACCACCAGGATTCCCGCACACAGCGGCATCGCCCGCCCGAACGCGTCGTCGAAGGCGTCCGCAGAGCGGTACGCCTCCTCCCCCATCCCCGCGAGCAGCGGCAGCGCCGCCACCGCGACAAGACCGGCCGCGCGGGCCGCCGCGTTGTTGATCCCGCTGGCCAGGCCCGCCCGCGCGGTGTCCACGGAGGCGAGCACGGTCGCGGTGAGCGGCGCGACCAGCGTCACCATGCCCAGGCCCAGCACGAGCAGCGCGGGCAGCACGTCCGGGAAGTACGACGCGTCCCTACCCACCCGCAGCATCAGCAGCATCCCCACCGCGCACAGCAACGGGCCGGCGGTGAGGGGGATGCGTGGGCCGATGCGCTGGGCGAGTTCGCCGGAGCGCGCCGACAGGAGCAGCATCAGGGCGGTGGTGGGCAGCAGCGCCGTACCGGCCCCCAGCGCCGAGTACCCGGAGACGACCTGCAGCTGGACCGCGGAGAGGAAGAAGAAGCCGCCGAAGGCCGCGTACACGCACAGGGTCACCACGTTGACCGCCGTGAACTGCCGGGACGCGAAGATGTCGAGCGGCATCATCGGATCGGGCCGCCGCCGCTCGACGTACACGAAACCGAGGCCCGCCACGACGCCCGCGACCGCCGCCCCGGCGACGACGAGGGAGCCGCCGCGGGCCTCGATGAGGGCGTAACTGACCAGGCCGAGGGCGAGCGCGCCCAGGGCCGCGCCCAGTACGTCGAAGCCGCGCCCGTGGGCCTGCCCGTCCTTCGACTCCGGTACGTGACGCAGGGCGATCGGCGCGCACAGCAGCGCGAGGGGGATGTTGATCAGGAACACCCAGCGCCAGCCGGGGCCGTCGACCAGCCAGCCACCCAGGAACGGGCCGACCGCCGCGCCGATGCCGCCGAACCCCGACCACAGGCCGACGGCCCTGCCCCGGTCGTCCGGGTGGAACGACGCCTGGATCAGGGCGAGCGAACCGGGGGTGAGCAGTGCGCCGCCGATGCCCTGGAGGGCGCGGGCGGCCACCAGCACCCCCGCGTTCGGTGCGAGCCCGCACAGCAGCGAAGCCGCCGCGAACCAGATCACCCCGACGACGAAGACCTTCCGCCGCCCGAACCGGTCGCCCAGGGCGCCGCCCAGGAGGATCAGGCCGGCGAGGGTGAGCATGTACGCGTTGACGGTCCACTGGAGGGCGGTCAGGTCCGCGTCCAGGTCGCGGCCGATGCGCGGCAGCGCGACGTTCACCACCGTCGAGTCCACCATCGCCATGCTTGAACCGAGCACCGTGGTCAGCAGAACCCACTTCCCCGCGCGGGTGGAGATCCTCACGGCCGTGTTCTGCTGCGGAGGGGCAGCCATACCCGGAGCATACGGAAGGGTCCGGCCCTCCGACGGACGACCGGACCCTGCCGAAGAGCGACTACTTGATCTTCGTGCCCGTGGAGCGCAGGTTCGCGCAGGCCTCGGTGACGCGCTTGGCCATCGACGCCTCGGCGAGCTTGCCCCAGGTTCGGGGGTCGTAGGTCTTCTTGTCGCCGACCTCACCGTCGACCTTCAGGACGCCGTCGTAGTTGCGGAACATGTGGTCCGCGACGGGGCGCGTGAACGCGTACTGGGTGTCCGTGTCGATGTTCATCTTGACGACGCCGTTCTCCAGCGCGGTACGGATCTCCTGCTCGGTGGAGCCGGAGCCGCCGTGGAAGACGAAGTCGAACGGCTGGGAACCGGCCACCTGGCCGTACTTGGCGGCGACGCCCTCGTTCAGCTCCTTCAGGAGCTCGGGGCGCAGGACGACGTTGCCCGGCTTGTAGACGCCGTGCACGTTGCCGAAGGAGGCGGCCAGCAGGTAGCGGCCCTTCTCGCCCAGGCCAAGGGCCTCGGCCGTACGGATCGCGTCGTCGACCGTCGTGTAGAGGGAGTCGTTGATCTCGTGCGAGACGCCGTCCTCCTCGCCGCCGGTCGGGGTGATCTCGACCTCAAGGATGATCTTCGCGGCCCGGGCGCGCTCCAGGAGCTCCTGGCCGATCGTGAGGTTGTCGGCGAGAGTCTCCGCCGAGCCGTCCCACATGTGGGACTGGAACAGCGGGTTCCGCCCGGCCTTGACGCGCTCCTCGGAGACGGCCAGCAGCGGACGTACGTACCCGTCGAGCTTGTCCTTCGGGCAGTGGTCCGTGTGCAGGGCGACCGTGATGTCGTACTTGGCGGCGACGATGTGCGCGAACTCGGCCAGCGCGACCGCGCCGGTGACCATGTCCTTGTTGTGTTGACCGCCCAGGAACTCCGCACCACCGGTGGAAATCTGGAGGATGCCGTCGCTCTCGGCCTCCGCGAAGCCGCGGAGCGCGGCGTGGAGGGTCTGCGACGAGGTCACATTGATGGCCGGGTAGGCGAACTTGCCTGCCTTCGCCCGGTCGAGCATCTCGTTGTAGACCTCGGGGGTTGCGATGGGCATCTGTCCGCTCCTTGTATGTGCGGGTGGCGTTGTGCTTACTGCCCTGACCTGGGGGGCGACGTCATCGTCGTCCCCATCTTTCCAGACTTGCCCCGGTGCTCCGGCCCGGGGCGTCAGGGAGATCGGGAAGATCGGGAAGATCGGGAACCCTACGCCCCGGGGCGACGGGTCGTACGGCCGCACGCCGGCGGCCCCGCGTCAGTCGAGGCCCAGCTCGTCCTTCGCGTACGCGAAGAGGTACGGCACTCCGGCGCCCTCGGTGATCTTCTCGGCGGCACCGGTCGCTCGGTCGACGATCGTCGCGACGGCGACCACCTCGGCCCCGGCCTCGCGCACGGCCTCCACGGCGGTGAGCGGGGAGCCGCCGGTGGTGGAGGTGTCCTCGACGACCAGGACCCGGCGGCCCCTGATGTCCGGACCCTCCACACGGCGCTGCATGCCGTGCGCCTTGGCGGCCTTGCGGACGACGAACGCGTCGAGCCGCTGTCCGCGCCCGGCGGCCGCGTGCAGCATCGCGGCGGCCACCGGGTCGGCGCCCATGGTCAGCCCGCCCACGGAGTCGAAGTCGAGCTCGGCCGTCAGGTCGAGCAGAACCTGGCCGACCAGCGGCGCGGCCTCGCCGTCGAGGGTGACCCGGCGCAGGTCCACGTAGTAGTCGGCCTCCAGACCCGAGGAGAGGGTCACCTTGCCGTGCACCACGGCCTTGTCCTTGATCTGCTGCAGCAGCTCGCCGCGTACGTCACTCATGCGAGTCAGCTTAAGGGCGCCCGCCACCACGTCCGGGTGGCCGTGCTCAGAGGCGGCGCCACGTCCACGTGGTACTGGCCTCCAGGGGCTCGATGGGGGTGACCAGCCGGGGCAGGGTGTTGAGCCCGTTGGGCGGGCCGGTCTGCGGCTCCACGCACACGGCCGCCTCCTGCCCGTCGTACACGACGACCCACTCCTGGCGGCCGGCGACCTTGAGCTCGAGCTGCCCCGGCCAGGTCAGGGTCACGTCGACTCCGCCGGGCATCCCGAAGCAGTCGTCCCAGGGGCCGGGCTTCGGGTCGATCCGCCGACCGGTGGGCAGATGGTCGTCGCCGCGCTCCTCCTGCCACGCGGCCCGGAAGTCGATACGCACATCGTCGCCGCCCAGACTGCGGTTGAACCACGGGTGCCAGCCGATCTGCGCCGGGAAGGAGTCGTCGTAGGTCTCCACGGCCATCGTCAGGGTCAGCGCGTCCTCGGTCAGCGTGACGGCCTGGGTGACGCGGCCCGCGTAGGGCCAGGGGTCGACCAGGTCGTAGGTGATGACGGCCTCCCGCTCGCTCGTGCGCGCCGTGTCCCAGGCGCCGTCGCGGGCGGTGCCGTGGATGGCGTGCGGCGGGGAGTTGAGGGGCAGCTGGTGCACGGTGGCGCCGTCCCGGAAGCGGCCGTCCCTGACACGCCCGCACCACGGGACCATCGGGAAGCAGCCGAACTCCGCGCCCGGGCACAGCAGTTCGAGCCCGCCGATCCGCAGTCCCCCGACCCGCCCACCGTTCCCCGGCTGCACGGTCACCTCCACGTCGCCCGCGGTCAGCGTGATGTCTTCGTTATTCACCCGGGAGACCCTACTGGGCCACGAGACAACCGCAGCCTACGCGGACGCCCAAGGGGATCTGGGGGCGCCGGCCCCGGCTCCGCCCACATAAGCACCGAATGAGCAGGCGGCCCCGCGGAGCGGTCAGCGGCGTCTGCGCAGGACGCGGTTGACGACGACGGCCGAGGCCAGGACGAGGGCGGCAGCGGGGGCCGCCCAGCGCAGCACCGCGCTGCCGGACACGGCCTCGGGCGCGGGCACCGGCGCGTACCGGCCGCGCGGGGGCGCGTGATCGACCTCCTCCGCGCTCCGGCCGATCATCGTCCGCCGGGCGTGGGCGGCCTCGGCTGGGGGTTCCGTGTCGCCCTCCTCCTCGAACCCCCCCTCGAAGTCGTCCTCGTCGTAGTGGGCGAGGGAGGGGGGCGGGACCTCGGTCTCGAAGAGGGAGGGTTCCTCGGCGGCGGCGGGTTCCGAGTCCTGAGCTCCTTCGGGCGGCGCGACCGCCGCCTCGGCACCGGCTCCGGGGGCGGGCTCGGGGGCTGCCCCCGCAGCCGCCGCGGAGTCGGCCGAGAGGCTCTCCGCGAAACGGTTCAACAACCGTGTACTCGCCGAGGCCACCGCGTCAGCGGGCAGCTCCGTGATCCGCCCGTCGGCCGTGGCCGTTCCCTCGAAGGCGAGCGTCGAGCCGCCCTCCGCCGGGCGGAGCGACAACGTGAGCGCGAGCTTCACCGAGCCACTGCCGCGAACCTCGGTCGCGTCGCCCGCCACGGAGTAGGACCCGTCGTCCTGCCCGGCGACCCGGAGCGTTCCGCGATACGTGATGGTGTGGCCGCCGACGCGCATCTTCAGACGCCCGGAGACGGGCGCCGTCCCCTCCGGCGCGGCCTGGCGTGCGTCCTGCTGGAGCCCGGGCACCGCCCGGGCCACCCGTGCGGGATCGGCGAGGGCTTCCCGAAGACGTTCGGCGGGAACCGGAACGAACACCTCATGCTCCATGTCTGCCGAGCCTACCCAGCAGGGCCCGGACCGCACCCACGTATCAAGGGATTCCCACCGGATCCACGGGCAGCCGAACTCGGTCGGCGTAGGCGGCACGCTCGGTCGAAGGACCAGGCCCGACAGCCTCAGCCGGCGTACCGAGGATGCACCAGCGTGGACGGCGGGAGGCCGGACAGCCGCGTGTGTTCCGCGGCCCGCCCGGCCCTGGGCAGGGACAGCACCGGCGCCGTACGGGACGCGAGCACGAACCCCCAGTCGTGCGGCAATCGCGACGGGCCGCCCGTCGGACGGTCGGGCCCCCCTGCGAACCCGTGCTCGCGCCCGGGGACGCTGTACGGCACGGTCCGCAGCCCGGCCGCCCGTACCGTCGCGTCGACGGTCCAGAAGACCCGCGGACGCGACGCCAGGGGACCCGCGTGCACCACGAGCCGCCCGTCCGCCGCGAGGGCCCGCCGGGCGAGCCCGTAGAACTCCTGCGAGTACAGCTTCGTACTGGCCGTGATCCCCGGATCCGGCAGATCGCAGACGACGACGTCGTACGTGTCCCGGGTCTGCCTCAGCCGGCCGAAGGCCTCGGCGGTGATGACGCGCACGCGCGCGTCCCGGAAGACGTGCTCGTTCAGCACGGACAGGACCGGGTCGGTGCGCGCCAACCGCACGACGGACGCGTCCGGCTCGACGACGTCGACCCGCCGTACGCCCGGGTGCCGCAGCACTTCGCGCGCGGCGAGGCCGTCGCCGCCGCCGAGGACGAGCACGCGCGCGCGTGGCCCGTTGTCCATCGCCGGGTGCACCAGCGCCTCGTGGTAGCGCCGCTCGTCGCGTCCGCTGATCCGCAGCCGCCCGTCCAGGAAGAGGTGGAGGGACCGGCCGTCCGTGCCGCCGGTGATGACGACCTCCTGTACGTCGGTCTGCAGCACCACCCGTACGTCCCCGCCGTACACGGCTTTGCGTGCGGCCCGCTCGAAGTCGTCGGCGAGGACGGCTGCCGAGGCCAGCAGCCCGAGCACGACGAGGTTGGTGACGACCAGCACGCGGCGCCCGCGCCGGGTCAGGTCCTGCCGGAACAGGCCGAGTACGAGCGCGCCACCCGCGATCGCGTTGACGGTTCCGGTGATCAGCGCTCCGGTCAACTGCCCGAGCAGCGGCAGGAGAAGGAAGGGGAAGGTGAGTCCGCCGACCAGCGCGCCCACGTAGTCCGCGGCGAACAGATCCGCCACGGCTCCGCCCGCGTCCTGGCGCCGGATCCGCTGGATCAGCTCCATCAGCAGGGGCACCTCGGCGCCGATGAGCAGCCCGATGGCGAGCGAGAAGGCGACGAGCGGATAGCGGCAGCCGCCCTCCCCCGTCCCGCCCCTGTCGCCGGTCCAGGCGAAGACCGCGTACAGGGCCATCGCGCTGCACCCGCCGACCAGCGCGAGCAGCGCCTCGACCGCGCCGAAGGCGGCCGCGGCGCGCCGGCACAGCCGCTTGGCGGCGAGCGAGCCGATGCCCATCGCGAAGACCATCACGGAGAGGACCACGGAGGCCTGGGTGACGGAGTCTGCGGTCAAGTACGAGGCGAGTGCGACCAGTTCGAGCTCGTACACGAGTCCGCAGGCCGCGCAGACGAAGACACCGGTGAGCACGAGGAACCGCCCGACCGCCGGCCTGACGGGCAGCCGCGCCGGGCCCGGACCGCTCCAGGGCGGCGGGGCACCGGGCGGCGCCTGGGTGTGCGGCTCGATCACCCAGCGAACGCTACGTCACGGAACCAGCGACGTCCTGTCACCCACACGTGTGGAGCATCAGCCTCCACCGCATGCTCAGGCCACTATTGGCACGCCCGGTGACGGTTTCGGGGCGCTGCGCGCCGGGGCCGCCGCCCTGGCCCCCCATCGCGTGCGGGTGGCGACCAGTTGGCCGTCCTGCGGATAGGCGTGCCACGTACGCCAGTGCATCTGCCCCTCGTGCCACTGGGCGAGCATCGCGGTGAAGGCGTGCGGGCTGCCGGGAAACACCCCGACGAGGCCGTTGGGATGGTCCGCCACCAGCGCGAGTAACTCCTGTGCGCGGCCCGCGAACGAGCCGCGCGACAGCGTCTCGACGCGGGCCGCGAACTCGTACTCCCAGTCGCCGAGCCGTTTCGCGACGCCGAGCGGCAGAGGCGTGCTGCTGCCCGGAATGCAGGCGACGGTTTCCGAACACACGCCATGGCGCTCCTCCATGAGCACCTGGTGGGACGCGCCGAGCAGCCTCAACTGGAGCTTCGCGCCGGAGAGTTCGAGGTCGAGGGTGGCGAGCGCGGGCAACGGTTCGCGCCCCAGCGCCCAGGCCAGATCGGCCGCGCGCGTGTCGGAATAGGCAGTGTTGAGGGTCGTGAGCATGGGTCGGCTCCCTGGCACGCAAATGGTGAATGGTTCGTCGCACCCCGGCCGGGGCCGGGAAATCACCCGGCCTACCTGGTCAGAAAGAATTTCGGGGTCTGCGGTGGGAGAATACGAGGAAATCATGAACGGCGCGTCCGCCACAGCGATTTTACCCAACGACGTGCGGTTTCCATCCCCCGCGGACTCCACAGCTCAACAGTTCAATCAAGAAGTGCGCACTTATGATCGAATGCGCCCCGAGCGCCCCCAACAGCCAGCCGCGCGCCGGGAGATGACAGCGACCGCAAAGCATCCGCCGTGAGATGACACCACGGCGAAGCGCCCGCCGGGGAGTGCGACACATTCGCGGAAAATGTCACACTTCTTGCCCCGGCGGGCGCTTCGTGGTGCCGGACGGTACGGATGCGGTTCCCCCGGCGGACCAGCTGCCCCGTGTCAGCTGCCTCCGCCGCCGCATCCTCCGCCGCCTCCGCAGGACGACCCGCCCCCGCAGGACGAGCCGCCTCCGCAGGACGAGCCACCCGAAGAGCCGCACGAACCGCCCAAGCCCCCGCCGCCGCCGGCCCACCAGCCGCCGCTGCCACCGCCGGAGCGGCCGCGCGAACGCGCACGCGCCCTCCTGCTGTCGCCCGTCGCGGCGGCCAGAACGCCGACGACCATCACGATGCAGACCACCGCCAGGATGATGCCCATAAGCATGGCGTCACCCTCCTCTCGTTCCCCCGAAGCGACCCCCGTGGGTCATGCTTCTCGCGTGTACGTCTCGCTTGCCGTTCGAGTGCCTCTTGCCTGCTTGCCGTTCGAGTGCTTCTTGCCTTCTTACTGCTTTCCTCTTGCGCGACAGTGGGATGCCCGGGCGGCTCGCGGCCCAAAGCGGAGTTGAGCAAGTCCAGAGGTTGCGCGCAGGATGGCCGCCATGACCTCCAGCGCCCGCTGATGGTCCCGCAGGATCGACGGACACCCCAGTGAGGACGGTGTGGACATGGGCGGCAGGCCGCTGCTGAACCGCAGGCTGGACGGACTCGGGACGACGATCTTCGCGGAGATGTCGGCGCTCGCGACCGCCACCGGCGCGATCAACCTGGGCCAGGGCTTTCCTGATACGGACGGGCCGGAGTCCGTACGGGAAGCGGCCGTGCGAGCGCTACGGGAGGGCCACGGCAACCAGTACCCGCCGGGATCGGGCATCCCGGAGCTGCGCACGGCCATCAGCGACCACCAGCGCCGCTTCTACGACCTGAGCTTCGACCCCGAATCAGAGGTCCTGGTCACCGCAGGGGCGACAGAGGCGATCGCTGCGGCCATGCTCGCCCTCCTCGAACCAGGAGACGAGGTGATCGCCTTCGAGCCCTACTACGACTGCTACGCCGCCTGCATCGCGATGGCCGGCGCGAAACGTGTACCCCTCACCCTGCGCGCCCCGTCCTTCCGCCCGGACCTGGACGAGCTGCGGGCCAAGATCACACCGCGGACCCGCCTGCTTCTCCTCAACACCCCCCACAACCCGACCGGGATGGTCCTCACCCCCGAGGAGCAGAGCGTCATCGCCGCACTCGCCGTCGAACACGACCTGCTCGTCGTCACCGACGAGGTCTACGAGCACCTGGTCTTCGAGGGCACACACCGCCCCATCGCGGCCCTGCCCGGCATGCGTGAACGCACCGTCTCCGTCTCGTCCGCCGGCAAGACCTTCTCCTTCACCGGATGGAAGGTGGGCTGGGTCATGGCAGCCGCCCCGCTCATCGCCGCCGTACGGACGGCCAAGCAGTATCTGACCTACGTCAGCGCGGGCCCGTTCCAGTACGCGATCGCCGAGGCGCTGCGGCTTCCGGACGCCTACTTCGACCGCTTCCGCACCGACCTCCACCGCAAGCGCGACCTACTCGGCGACGGCCTGCGCGCGGCCGGGTTCGAGGTGTACCAGCCCCAAGGCACGTACTTCATCACCACCGATGTCTCCCCGTTCGGCGAGAAGGACGCGTATGCCTTCTGCCGCGTGCTCCCCGAACGCTGCGGCATCGTCGCCATCCCCAACTCCGTGTTCTACGACGACCCCTACGCCGGCCGCAGCCAGGTCCGCTTCACTTTCTGCAAGAGGGACGACGTCCTCCACGAGGCCGCCAGTCGGCTACGGGGCCTGACGGCCTGATCTCAACCCTTCCGTCCCGAATGGGGTTCGGGCAAGACCACTGCCTGCCTGACATTTACGCAGTTCAGAGCGGCGGCAACACCCATGGGTCATAGCTGACGTACCGTCAGGCGACAGTCGGGGAGTCAGCAGTGTGAGCGACCACACCTCAAGTAACCCGCCGGTAGGGATATATGACTCTGTCGGTGCCGCGAACCAGGCCCGGATAATCCTCGAGGGAATTCTGGAGCTAGAGAAAGAACAGAACGTGGCCAAGAGAAGCAGCAAGAACAAGAAGATCCGGCTCATGGCGATCGCAGCGGCACTGTCCACCGGCGGGGCCGTCATCGCCCTGCTGCCATCGGCCAACGCCGCGGGCGGGCGGCATTTCATTCACATAGCGACCCATGGCGCTCCTCTTTGGTCGGCTTCGGCGTTGCTGTATGACGGCACAGACAACCAAGTTTATTCGTGGTTCCAAGATACCAAGAGCGGCGGTCGGGCGCTATGGTATTACACAGACGGCGGCGACGGCGGATCGATCGCGGTAAAGGTCTCGGGAACAAATAACGTATTGACTTATAAATTCCATGAACTTGATCGGGATCAGTGTTTTCTGGTCAAGGCGGGCGGCGACGTCAAATATACGGGTGACAGTCTTACCGGTGGCTGCAACTCGGACTGAGACGATATCCGGAGTTTTCCCGCCGTGATCCGCTTCCAGCCCGGTCGGCGTACTGCTTACTGATCGCGCTCTGCGGCTGGAGCTTCCTCGCGTCGAAGCCGCGCTTCCTGCTGCCCGCTTTCCCGCTGCCGCTGCCGCCGGCGCGCCCCTGGTGCGGACGGCGAGAGCCCGGCCGTGGCACGCGACCCTGGTGGTCGGCGCCCTGGCCGGGCTCTCGTTCGTGTACGGGGGCCTATCTCTGGTCGTGGTCGCCGACAAACCCCTGTAGTCCCGCGGGGACTGTTCGTCGCCGCGGGACTACGCGTCGCCCGCGGGACTACTCGTCGTTGTCGGGCTTCTCGGCCTCGTTGACCTCCTGCTCCAGGCCGAGCTGCTCGACGAGCCACTTGTCGAACTCGATGGCGGCCCGCACCCAGCTGACCGTCGAGGACACGAAGTGCTCCAGGCTGACGCCGGTGCCGATCAGCATCTGCGCCTCGCCGATGAGGCGAACGGTGCCGTCGTCGTGCGTGTGGCTGTAGACCTTGGGCCACAGCGTGCGCCGGTTCCAGTCATCGATCGACTCGAGGAGCTGGGGCTTCTCGTCGATCTTGTGCGGCCGGTCGTAGAACGTCCGTACCGAAAAGACCTGCTGGTCCCCTTCGCCGCGGAACATGAAGTACGTACGGAACTGCTCCCACGGCGCCGCGAGGTCACCCTCGTCGTCGACGACGTACTTCAGCTCCATCTGGTCCAGGAGCTGCTTCACGAGGTCCTGATCCGGGACGACGGGGCCCGCCGGTCCACCGCTCTGCGGCTCGGGATCGGGCTGGCCCCCGAAGTTCGGGATCGAGGACGGGTCGATGGACATACTTGGACACTCCTGCGGTCGTCTGGCTCGTCCGGCCATAGCTGAGACCAGACGTACACGCCCCACCCTCTCTCGCTTGGCCCCTGCCGGGCAACTGCCCCGGCCCGACGGGCCTGCGGCGTGTTGGCATCAGTCGAGGGGAGTGCCGGACAGCCCTCCGGCGCTACGGCGTCCCGCCCGTGGCGGGACCCACGATCAGCCCGCTGCCGAAGGCGTCCACGCGGACCGTGTCGCCGTCCTTCACCTCGCCCGCGAGGATCTCCTTGGCGAGGCGGTCACCGATGGCCGTCTGGACGAGGCGGCGCAGGGGGCGGGCGCCGTACGCGGGGTCGTTGCCCTCGTCGGCGAGCCAAACCAGGGCCTCGTCGGTGACCTCCAGAGTGAGGCGGCGTTCGGCGAGGCGCCCCGCGAGGCGGTCGATCTGGAGCCGGGCGATCCTGGTGAGCTCGTCCTTGTGCAGGGCCGAGAAGACCACCAGGTCGTCGAGCCGGTTCAGGAACTCCGGCTTGAACGAGGCCCTCACGACCTCGAGCACCTGCTCCTTCTTCTCCTCCTCGCTGGTGATCGGGTCGACCAGGAACTGGCTGCCCAGGTTCGAGGTGAGGATCAGGATCGTGTTGCGGAAGTCGACCGTACGGCCCTGCCCGTCCGTGAGGCGTCCGTCGTCGAGCACCTGGAGCAGGATGTCGAAGACCTCCGGGTGCGCCTTCTCGACCTCGTCGAGGAGCACGACGCTGTACGGGCGGCGGCGGACCGCCTCCGTGAGCTGGCCGCCCTCCTCGTAGCCGACGTAGCCGGGCGGGGCGCCGACCAGCCGGGCCACACTGTGCTTCTCGCCGTACTCGGACATGTCGACGCGGACCATGGCCCGCTCGTCGTCGAAGAGGAAGTCCGCGAGCGCCTTGGCCAGTTCGGTCTTGCCGACTCCGGTGGGGCCGAGGAAGAGGAAGGATCCGGTGGGCCGGTCGGGGTCCGCGATACCCGCCCGCGTGCGGCGCACCGCGTCCGACACCGCCCGCACGGCCTCGGTCTGGCCGATGAGCCGGCGGCCCAGCTCCTCCTCCATCCGCAGGAGTTTGTGCGTCTCACCCTCGAGGAGCCGTCCCGCGGGGATGCCGGTCCAGGCGGCGACGACGTCCGCGATGTCGTCCGCGCCGACCTCCTCCTTCACCATCGTGTCGGCCTTGGACGCCTCCTCCTCTTCCTCGGAGGCGGCTTCCAGGTCCCTCTCCAGGGCGGGGATCTCGCCGTACAGCAGCTTGGAGGCGGTGTCGAAGTCGCCGTCGCGCTGTGCCCGCTCCGCCTGTCCGCGCAGGTCGTCGAGCCTCTCCTTCAGCTCACCGACGCGGTTGAGGGACTGCTTCTCCTTCTCCCAGCGGGCGGTGAGGCCGCGCAGCTCCTCCTCCTTGTCGGCGAGATCGCGGCGCAGCTTCTCCCGCCGCTGCCGGGACGCGGGGTCGGTCTCCTTGTCGAGTGCCAGCTCCTCCATGCGGAGCCGGTCGACGGAGCGCTGGAGCTCGTCGATCTCGACCGGGGAGGAGTCGATCTCCATGCGCAGCCGGGAGGCAGCCTCGTCGACGAGGTCGATGGCCTTGTCGGGCAGGAAACGGGAGGTGATGTACCGGTCAGAGAGCGTGGCCGACGCCACCAGTGCGCTGTCGGCGATCTGGACCTTGTGGTGGGCCTCGTACCGGCCCTTGAGGCCGCGCAGGATCGCGATGCTGTCCTCGACGGTCGGCTCGGCGACCAGCACCTGCTGGAAGCGCCGCTCCAGGGCCGGGTCCTTCTCGATCCGCTCGCGGTACTCGTCGAGGGTCGTGGCGCCGACCATGCGCAGTTCACCGCGCGCGAGCATGGGCTTCAGCATGTTGCCGGCGTCCATGGCGGAGTCGCCGCCGGCCCCGGCTCCGACCACGGTGTGCAGCTCGTCGATGAACGTGATGATCTGGCCGTCGCTGTCCTTGATCTCGGCGAGGACGGTCTTCAGCCGCTCCTCGAACTCACCGCGGTACTTGGCACCGGCGACCATCGCGCCCAGGTCCAGCGCGACGAGCCGCTTGTCCTTCAGGGACTCGGGCACGTCTCCCTTGACGATCCGCTGCGCGAGCCCTTCCACGACGGCGGTCTTGCCGACGCCGGGCTCACCGATGAGCACCGGGTTGTTCTTCGTACGCCGGGACAGCACCTGCACCACGCGGCGGATCTCCTGGTCCCGTCCGATGACGGGGTCGAGCTCGCCCTCGCGCGCGGCGGCCGTGAGATCGGTCCCGAACTTCTCCAGGGCCTTGTACTGGCCCTCGGGATCGGGTGTGGTCACGCGGCGCCCTCCCCTCGTCTTCCGGAAGGCCTCCAGCAGCTTCTTCGCGGTGGCTCCCTGCTGGGAGAGTACGTCTCCGGTCTTGCCGCCCTTCGCGGCGACGCCGATCAGCAGGTGCTCGGTGGAGAGGTACTCGTCGCCGAGGTCCTTGGCCCGTTCCGCCGCGTCGGCGATGACGGCGAGCAGTTCGCGGTTGGGCTGCGGCGGAGCGACGGTGGAGCCGGTCACGCTGGGCAGCGCGCTCAGTACACGTTCGGTGCCGGCCCGTACGGCAGCCTGGTCGGCCTCGACAGCGGCCAGCAGGTCGGTGATGTTCTCGTTCTCCTGCCCCTCGAGCAGCGCGAGCAGCAGGTGCGCGGGGGTGAGATCCGGGTGCCCCTCGGACACGGCCCGATTGCTGGCCGTGTCGATCGCGTCCCGGCTCCTGTTGGTCAGCTCGGCGTCCACGTCCGCTTTCTCCTCCTTGCCTCAGCCGTCCTCAGTGTCCTCATGTCCTCGTCAGAAACCGCACGCAACACTGACTTCGGCAGCTACACAAAGTTGAGTCTATTCCACTCAACCACTCGGGGAGGCACACGGGACCGGAACGGGGAGAACAGGGTCCGCACACACTGCAGCGGCGTCACCGTGTTCAGGTCACGGTGACGCCGCTGCGGGAAAGTGCCTGCGCGATCTTCTACGACGGGAATCGCGTCAGGCACTGCGGGGGGTGGCTGAGATGGTTCGCATGTCTGGGGCTTCCGGCTCGACCACCCGATGGTCGCGCTGGTCGAGGTTCACAAAGATCATGCCGTACCGGATGGCACACCGCACGGGCTGCGGCGCCCCCCGGGGCCGCCGCAGGCACCGGAAGGCCCGTACGTCGTCGTCCTCGTCGCGCGTGACCACGACCGGCTCCCCGAACACGGTCACCATCAACGAATCACCAGTGTGGGGGACAGCGGTGACCAGATCGATGAAATGCCAGCCGGATCGGTAGGCGGTGGCCATTTCACGACGGAACGAACGGTCGTCGGGTGGAGTCGTCATATCAGCTCCTGGCGCCGTCATCCACGGGGGGCGCCGGCCAACTGCTGTCATTGACAGACATCGACAAGGCCACCGACGGCCAGCTGCTGTCCGCCCGATCGTCACCCTTCGCATCGGTTAGGCCACTCAGTGTTCCGACGGCCACAACGGCGGAAAAAGCGGCGACAAGTACCGAGCGAAGCATTCTCTTATACATAGTCGGCTTCGTCCTCACTTGAAGGTCCCCTCGTTCCCCCGTGCGATAAAGACGATTGCTCATTCGGGCACGTCATGGCCACACAATCGATGCATCATGTTCCTGCATGTTCAGGACCCTGGGGGGTGGAGATTTGGCAACAAATGGGACTAAGGCGACACATCCCCATGCGATGACCGCATTGTGTGGGGAAGGTGGCCGACTTTATGCGCACGCGCTGCGCACGGGACGCATAGCCCGCACGGATGTCGAGTCCGCTCCGTGTCTGATGGAGTTCGCCCTGCTCCACCCCGATCCCGACGATGCGAACTGGCTGCTCCCCGTGCCCCCGTCGGTCGCCCTGGCGCAGCGGCTCAACCCCATAGAGCACGAAATCGCCGAGCGCAGGCGGTGGTCCATCGAACTGTCCGACGCATTTGAGCCGTTCTTGGCCCTCAGCGCTCAGGCGACGGCGAACACCCATCCGATCATGGTGTTGGAGGGCGGAAAGCGGATCAACGCGGCGCTCAACCTGGCCACGGCCCAGTGCCAGACCGAGATGCTCACGGTCCAGCCGAGTAACCGCATCTCCGAGAGCAGCCTCCTTCAGGGGTTGGAGCGCGACCGGCCGTTGATTGAACGCAGCGTGAGGATCCGCACCCTCTATCAGCACACAGCCCGGTACAACCCTGAGAAGTTGGCCTACGTGGACCAGCTCTCCAACGGCAAGGTGGAGTACCGCACGATTGACGAGCTGGCGGAGCGCCTCATCATCTGCGACGAGACCGTCGCCTTCATCCCCACCCGTGACGACCAGCAGGTCGCTCTGGAGCTGCGCCACCCGGGCCTCGTCCGCTACCTGATCAAGGTCTTCGAGTTCATGTGGGCCCGCGCGGTCCCCTTGACTACCGGCGCCCCCTACGAAACCGCCCCCGACGGCATCACGGACATCCAGCACTCCATCGCCAAACTCCTCGTGGAGGGCCACGTCGACGAGGCCATAGCCCGCCGCCTGGGCATGAACGTGCGCACGTGCCGAGCCCACATAGCGAAGCTGGCCACCGCCCTGGGCAGCGGAAGCCGGGCGCAACTCGGGTATCTCATCGCGGAATCGGGGATCCTCAAGCAAAAGGGCGCCACGCAGTGACCACAGACTCGCACCCTGAACACGGGGTGGACGAGCTGCGCGCGGCAGGCTCGGAGTGTACGAACGAGCACCGCCCGAAGGGTGCGTACGCGGTACGGAGGGCCGACCACATGTCTCATCAGCCGGTCGGAGACTCCGAAGCAGCCGGGCCAAGTGCCGTCAGCGGCAGGAGTCCGGCCGCCCGAGGAGGGCCGTCGAGCCCCGCCTGGGCGATGCGGACGCCCAGTTGCGTACGGCTGGCGGCGCCCAGTGTCTCCGCGAGGCGGGCGATATGGGCGCGGGCGGTGCGGACGCTGATGCCGAGGCGCTCCGCGACGACCGCGTCCTGGTGGCCCTCGGCCAGCAGCGCGGCGATGGAGCGCTCGCGGTGGGTGATGCCGTCGATGCCGGTGTCCGGGAGGGGCGCGGACAGGGGGATGGCCAGGCGCCACAGGCGTTCGAAGACGGTCACCAGATAGTCGACCACGGCCGGGTGGCGGAGCTCCAGCGCGACCGTGCGTTCCGAGTTCGCCGGGATGAAGGCGACCGTGCGGTCGAAGAGGATCAGGCGTTCGACGACCTCGTCGAGGGTGCGGGCCTCGGCCGCGTGACCCATCAGCTCCATGTAGTTCAGCAGGCCCTGCCCGTGCCGGGCGACATGGGTGTAGAGGTCGCGCATCCGTACCCCCCTGCGCCGCAGCGTGAGCGCCCGGGGCAGGCCCTCGGCGAGCTCGTCCTCGCGGCGGATCCCGCCGGGCTGGACCGTCAGCACCTCGGACCTGCACGCCTCGGTCGCCTCGTCCATGGCGGCGCGGATGCGGGGCAGGCCGTCGAGGACACGGATCGCAACGCCCTGGACGGGAGCCTGGGCATGGCCGCCGAGCTCCGTGTACCACTCGAAGGCGGCGACCGCCGCACCCATGCGCGACTGGGCCGAGGCGACGTGCTCGTGCATCTCCCGCAGCAGCCGTGTCATGACCTCCCGGGGCGCGGTGGGCACCAGCCACTTCATGTCGTCGGGGTCGGGGTGCAGCAGCGCCAACTCGACCAGGCAGGGCACCGATTCGGCGTCCTTGCGGGGTACCCGGCCGCGCCGCACGGCCCGGGAGTACACGCGATCACCGGCCTCGCACAGCCGGTCAGCACCGTGCGTATGCCCGTCCGTCCTGTGCTCGGCCATCTCCCCATCCCTGGTTCCAGCCTCGTTTGCAGCGCAGCTATGGGCGACGCCAACCGCCTCCGCAACACGACTCGGCCGCATTTACCGACCCCAATATCCTGAGGATTGTTCTTACCCCCGCAAGGCCCATCGCAACAAGATGACGGTAGTAAAGAGCATGCGCGTGCGACGCATGGTGGACACTCTTTTCGCGAGTGCCCAGGCGCCTGTGCGCGGCCCTGGCCGAATACCCTCGCTCGGCCGGAGCGCCGGCCGAGCGCGAGCGGAATCCAAAAGTCCCGTGTGAGCTGCCCGAATCATCAAGTGATCGCCTCGTTTACCTGGCCCATCCACCGTCACGTCATGGCGGACATATTTGACTCATACGCGTTGGCCGACGTGTGGGACGAGACGTTTGAGCGGCCCGGTGTGGTCGCGGCCCTGGCTGGACCTCCGTCGCCGGCCAGAGCCACGCCCGGGTCGGCTCCTGGACGAGCGACCGGACAGGCTACGACCCGACGAACCGCACCCGCGCCGCCGAGTCCCCGTGTGTTCATGGCGCGGGGCCGCGACTACGACGATTCACCCGCACAAGGGGTGTACCGGGGCGTGACCGCAGTCCCACCGGAAGTGAGGGTGGAGTGCACGCGGGGTGGCCCGAGGGGGGCCTGAGGCGCGCGAGCGGACAGAAACCCACCGGCGGATGGGGTGCGGGGGCGGCCCCGCAGGCACATTCTGGTAGTAGCCACGGGTAAGGGCCATAGCTTGCGATTCCGGAGGTGATCGCGATGATGCACACCACTGTTGGATGGCATGTAGAGCTGGAATTCGAGGAGGACAACCACCGCACCCGCGCCGCCGCACTCGTACGACTCCCCGACGGGAGCGAGGTACGGTCGCACGGGTACGCCAGCCGCCACCCGTCCGACTCCAACCAGCCGAGAGTGGGCGAGGAGGTGGCGGGTGCCAGGGCCCTCAACGAAATGGCCATGAAGCTGCTGACCAAGGCCCACGACGAGATCGACGACGCGTCGGGGCGCAGATCCCACCCGCTGAACAGCTGACCCGCCGCGCGGCGGGGTCCGCCCGCCCGCGCCTCAGCCCCGCTTCGGCCCCGTGATCCCCTCACCGATCACTAGGCCCTTGGCGGGGCCTTCGGGGAGGGTGATCCCGGCTTCGGGGAGGGTGATCCGGCCTATTTCAGCCCGATCTCCTCGCACGCGGACTCGTACTTCGCCGTGCAGATG
>CBFGQM010000017.1:0-28284 GCA_965650905.1 uncultured Streptomyces sp.
CAGGAAACACGTACGGAGCCGCTCGCAGATCAGCAGGGCGCTGACCTGCGCCGACGGTTATAGCAAACGGGCACTTATCGGTGCCCGGGTTCCATCCAGTTGACTTGCTGTTCGGGGGCGTGCACTGGTTGCCACACCAGTGCGGATGGTCAGTGCCGGCGCAGGTCGGCCAGGGGTGCGGCCATAACCGGGACGTCGCGCAGGAACGCGGACACGGTCCAGTCGCCGGTGAGGGCGTGCAGGGCGCGGTTGTCGAGTCCAGCCGGGCTGGTGCCGTCCAGGACGAACAGCACCCTGGGGAAGAGCGGATGGTGCCGCCGCCACGCCTGCTGTCCCGGCGACTCCTGGTCAGTGATATGCCGCCGTCCCGCCACGGGGGCGGGCACGTACGTACACGAAGAGCGTTGGACGGCATGGCGCAGACGACAGCGTTGGACACGTTCGCCGCATGCGCAAGCTTTACCCACAGTGCTCCGTGGGCCGGGCAGGGGATCCCGGAGGGGTCGCAGGCGGCGGCGCATTCTTCGCAGTGATCCCAAAAGGCCTGCTACGCCTGCCGGCAGCGGCTGGCTGCCACGAAGCTGGCGATGCGCTGCTTGTGGCCGAATGCCCCTCCGCTGTCGTTCCACTGCCACCCGGGCGTGGTCGTTGCCGGCGATGTGGATGGCGGGCCGAAGCCGGAGCGGGTCCTGCGACGGACGAGGACGTGCCGTGGTGGTCTGGGCGTGGAGACGGTGGGGTGGCGGTCCGCTGGCCGTGCGCCGGGGTGTCGGTGGCGCAGGAGGTGGCCAGCGAGATGATGCGGTCGGTGAAATCGGCATCGGGCAGGTCCAGGTCGTCGTCGACGTAGGCCACCGCTGCGGGTACGTAGTCGAGGACGGCGCTGATCAGTGCCGTACTGGTGGCAAGCTCTGACGTTTCCTCGTGGGCCTTGAGGCCGCGCAGGACGCGAAGTGGCGGCGCCGAGGTGGTCGGCGGCCTCGCGGACGGGGTGTCCGTGGATGGAGAGCAACACGATGACGTCCCGCTGCCGTTCGGGCAGGGCCTTGCTGGCTGACCGGGGCTTCGTCGGGTTCGATCTGTGGCGGGCGGCCGCCGCCAGCGGTGCCGACCTGCTGTGACGGCCACGCCGCGTTGTCGGGATCGCCCCACGTACGCCCGGTACGAGGGCGACCCATCCCGGGGCGAGGTATCGGCGGGTCAGCGGCAGGCGGATTCTCACCGGGGTGCAGCGGCTCCCTGCCCTCTCGCGGCGGAATGTGGGCGGGAAGCCGCTGCTGCCGCGGGAGGTCGACAAAGTGCGCCGCTGCACGCCCGCCGGCGGGCGGCGCGCCGCTGCCCTGCGGGCGTCAGTCTTCCAGGCCGAGGTGCTGGAAGACCACGTCCCGGATCTGGATGACGACGTCGGGGGCGAGGTCTACCAGAACCGGTACGGCGTTGTGCCAGCCGTTGTTCAGGAGAGCTTGTGCCAGCGGAATGAAGGCGAGGGGTCGCCATATGGCCTGCAGTATGTCGTCGCCCGCTCCCGGTTGTCGGCCGCCTACTGCGTCGGTCGGCATGCCGAGTGTGGCGAGCCGGCGGGTCAGCCACAGCTCCGGATTCTCTCCGATGATCCCGCAGAACACAGGGGTGCCCCGTATGCCGGCGACGTAGGCCGCGAGTTCCGTGAGCACCTCGGCTCGCCTGTACCGGAGCGCCATATCCAGGGCGGTCTCGTAGTCACCGAGCGCCGCGTAGGCGATGGCTACGGGGCCCCGGTTCCATCTGGACTCCGGAGATTCGGCCTCCAACAGTGCCTCCGCCGTCGCGAGCCACTCCTTGGCGTCGGCGGGGTCGGATGCGGCGGTGAGCAGGCTCATCACCAGCGCGTCCTGCGGCCGTCTTCCCTGGTGATAGGGGCTGTCGTCGGCCTCCGCCCCGAGTTTGTCGTTGCGCTCGACGGCGTGCCGTGCGGCGTCTGCGAGTCGTCGGCTGCGCCCGGGGTCTTGGTGTCCGATGGCCACGAGGAGTCCGGCGAAGCCCACGACGGGCCCGTCCAGGCTGGCGTCACCGGCGAGCAGGCGCTGCTCCATGGCGTCGGCGAGCGCCACGGCGGCGGTGGGTTCGTATGCCCACAGTCCGGTGATGGCCGCCAGGACGACCCTGTCGAAGTCCTTTTGATTGGGCCTATCGCCGAAGGTGCGTGATACGCCATGGGCGAGGTTCGTCGCCTGCTCGGCCGCTCCCATGCATCCGAGGGCCTGTGCGGTGGCGATGAGGGCTTCGTCCGCAAAGGGCGTGTCGGTGAGGTCCTCGGTGATCTCCGCCGCCGCTTCCGCCAGCCGCAGGGCATCCGGGCTGCCCTCCTCGGCATGGGCCATCGAGATGCCGGCGAGCGCCCAGGCGCGTACGGACGTGGTGCTGATGGCTTGGGCGAGCCGCTCGGCGTCGGTGTACCGGCCCAGGGCGGCGAGGGCGGTCGCCAGCGATGCGAACCGGATGTCCTGATCCGGGTCGTCCGCTTCGCGGCTGGACCGGTTCGCCACGGACTCGGCCGCCTTCACCAGGCGTGCGGCCTGTTCCGGGTCGTCTGCCGCGCAGTGCCGTGCCAGTGCGGCGAGTCCTTCGGATGCCGCCCACGGATGCCGGGCCGCCGCCGTACACAGGACCGTCTCGGCCTGCCGCCCGCGGCCCGCGGCCGCCAGAGCCGTGGCGATCGCCGCAGCACCCTCAGGGTGCCGCTGGTCCAGCGCAGATCTGCGCCAGCTCGCTTCCAGAACGCGCCAGGCCGTTTCCACGTCCCCCTTGCGGGCTCGGCACAGGGCGATCGCACGCCGCTCCTGCTCCATGCCTCCGAGCCACGAGTCCTGTTCCTCTTCCTGCTCCATTAGCTGCTGGGCTTCGTCCACTAAGCCCGCGGCCAGCAGCGCGGCGATCCAGTCGTCAGGATATCCGGTTGTTATCCGCTCCATCTCCTGTTCTTCCCGCACTTCTTCCATCTCTTCTTCCACCGCTTCCACCGCCCAGTGCGTGAAGCGGGCCGCCTGGTCGGGCCGTACGTCGCGCAGTGCCGTGGCGGCGGCCGTCAGAAGGGGTAGCTCCGCGTTCGCCCCGTTGGCGAGCCGCACTATCCAGCCATACAGGCGCCCCGTCTGCCTCGGGTCGATCGTGGCGTACGCCTCGGCTGCGACGGCCAGTGCCTCAACCCGCTCGGTAGGCGGCAGTTCATCGCGGGCCATCGTGACCGCCTCGCGCAGCAGGTCGGCGGCGCGCTCGGGGGCGCACGGGTGCGCGGCCATCGCCAGCGCCACCCGCGTCCTGATCGGGGAGAGGAGATCGTCGTAGGGCGAGGAGTCGAGCCGGGCGAGTGCCTCCTCCTCCTGACCGGCCGTCATCAAGGCCACGGCGGCCATACGCATCGCGTCGTCGGTGCTCGGCATCTCGTCCCAGCGCTCCGCCGCGGCGGCGTCCACCAGGCGCAGCGCCTCCCGGGCCAGGTCGGCGGTCTGCGGATCGCCGCTCCCGGCCAGCACCCGGGCCACGCCCGCCAGCGCATGGGCCCTGTCCTCCAACCGGAAGACACCGCGTGCGGCCTCTATGGCCCGGCGCGTCTGCCCCAGCTCGGCCAACGCGATCGGCACCTCTGGAGGCAGCGACCCGTTGCGGCGGACCAGCAGGTCACGGGTCACTTCGAGGGCAGCCAGGTGGCCGAAGAGGTGGTCGAGGCCGTCGGAGGGCAGGTCCACCGCTAGGTCGTGGACCGCCTCGATCTCGGCGAGCCCGGCGGTGTCGCCGCCGGTCCTCTCACGCATGAGGTCATGGCGGCGGACGTCGGTGACCAGGGCCGTCGCCCAGTCGAGATCACCGAGGGACATGACCATGCGCCCATAGGTCTGCAGCAGATAGGCCGGTGTGTCCGCCGGCCAGCCGGCCTCGGCATACCGCCGGGCCCAGCCGTGGAGGCGCTCACGATACGGGCCTATGTCCGGGCCGAACGCCTCCAGTGCCGCAGCAAACAGGGTCTCGTGGGCGAACAGATAACCCCGGGCCTCGGCCGAGTGGGCCCCGTCGGGGCCGCCGCCCCACTCCCGCAGGATGCGCCCGAACGCGCTGTCCAGGCGCTGCTTCAGTGCCAGGTGCCGGCGGCCGGTGAGTTCCCGCAGGTCGCGGAGGGTCAGGCTGCCGTGGGCGGCGGCCAGTAGCCCGACCAGATCCCGTCCGAGGGCGTCCCCGCGCAGGGCGGCGGCCAGGTCGTAGGCGGCCTCGTGCTCGGTGTGGCGGGCGGCGGCCACGGTGCCGAGTCTCCACACGGTGCAGCGCCGTAGCGGATGGTCGCCCGGGACGTCCGGCGGGATGCCGGGATTCAGCCTGCTGGTGACCAGGACACGGACGTGCGGCGGTGGCTGTTGCGGCAGTAGCGAGGCGATGCTTGGGCCGCTGCCGCTCGGCCGGCCGGATTGGTCCTCGTCCAGGCCGTCCACGATAAGTAGCAGCGTGCCGCCGTCGCGGGCGACGCGTTGCGCGGCCTCGTTCAGCAGCCGTCTACGTTCGCCGTCACGGGCGGCGGGGGTGGTGTGCCGCGTCGGTTCACCTCCGGCGACGGCGGCGAGCTGGTGGACGACCGCATCGGTGTAGACGGTGCTGTCGGCCTGGCTGGCCAGGCGGGCGGTGACAAAGAACCATACGGGCACGACCCCGTGCGGCGGGTGCAGCGCGATCCATGCGGCCAGCGCGGTCTTGCCCGCCCACGGGGGTGCCTGCACCCACAGATACGGCTCCGGACCGCCGCAGAACTCAACCAGCCGCCGCAGTTCGCCGTCGCGGTCCTCCAGCGCCGCAGGGGCGATGTCGCGTAACTGGGCCTCATAGGCCTCACGCATCTGGACCGGCACCTGCGCGGGGCCGGGCGCGGACAGCGGGACGACATCCGGCAGATCAGCGGGGGCGAGCGGACAGCCGAGCAGCGCCTCCAGACGCCGACATTCCTCCGCCGTGAGGTGCTCAGCCCAGCGGTCCACACGGTTCGCGGCAAGCCGGCCGGGACCATCGCCGCGATGGTGCCGCGCGACGACACCGACGATCCGGCCGCCGCTGAGGACGGCCGCACCCGACATGCCCTCCCAGGGAGAAGCGTCCGCGCCCGCATCGGCAGCAGGAGGCGTCACCTCCAGGTCGAGGGTGCCCTCCCGCCGGTTGGACAGCACCGCGCACGCCGCGCGGACATGCTCTACATCGCGGTACCACGCCCCGTCGGCATCCGTGCGCAGCTTGAACCGCGGAAAGCCCACGGCGGTACAGCTCAGCACGGCATCGCTCTCCGCGACCCGGCCGAAGCGCGCGGCCGCCACCGGCTCCACCCCGTCCGCGCCCGGCACGGTGAGGACCGCTGTGTCCGTCCCCGTGTGCCGCCACTCCACGGCAGCCTCCACGGTCCGCTCACCCGGTCGGTCGGCATCGAACCGCACCCGTACAGCCCTCGCGTCCACGACGACATGCGCCGCGGTCAACACCCTGCCCGCCGCCACCAGGTAGCCCGAGCCACGGCGGCCGCCACCACCCGGCAGCACGGCCATGATCTCGACGACACGATCAGCCCGCAGCCCGGCCTCCCTCGTCATACCGCGGTCAGCGCTCCCCATCGACCTCACCGCCCGCGATCAAAGCGGTCCGCAAGGTTCCGTTCGGCGCCACCGCCTTGGGCTGCAGGGTGAGCGTGATCCGCTGGGTCCGCGACTGCGCGCTTCTCCCGCTGCCGCCCGCCTCGATCACCCAGAAGCGGACCTTCCCGTTTATCCCCGCTTCGCGGTCCACCGCCACGGTCGTCTCGATCTCCACCGGTCCGAGCTCGAACCGCACCTTCTCACCGGCGCCATCCGCCATCGCGGCGTTCAACTCCTGCCGCAGCTGCCGGATCATGTCGGACAGTTCGATCACGTGTCATCCCCTCGCCACCGTGCTGGCGAAATGCTACAAGCCCCCTCGGCGGCGTCCACTTGCTTGGCAAAATCCGCAGCTGGGCGTGCGTCCTTCGCGCCTCGCGGCGCGGGACTTCTTCGAGTGGACCTGCCAACGCGACGCCGACTTCTGCCACTTGGGCCTGGAAGACCTCGCGGAGTTCTTCGTCTGGCTGCAGTGATCGCGCCCCGCGTGTCAGCCCGGCGTGTACCAGCTGCCGGGCACGCCGCCCGCGGTCGGGAACACCACGCTCGTACGCAAGCGGGCCCACTCGCCGGGCTCTATCGGTTCCACGCCCGCCGGGCCGAGAACGTGCCCGCACTGCTGGGGGAGCTGATCGGACCGCGTCCGATGGGCCGGTACGTGCCGATGCTGGCGCACACCCGGCGCCACGGACCAGGCCCGGATGCCTACAGCCCTTGCTGGAGCTGCAAAAACTCCTGCCTCGCGGCGCCACCAGCGGCCCTTGTGCCAGTGGAACTCCAATCCGCTCTCGCCGTAAGGGAGATCGCGTGGCCGGATCACCGCCGAGCCCTTCACCCGGGTGGCGAACACCCCGCAGGCCGGGCAGGCCCTGGCTGTCTCGTCGGCCGTGACCAGGTGAACTCGGCGCCTTCCGTCGGCCAGCCGCTCAACCCGTGCGACGGACACCCCGTCGAGGTCGAGCAGCAACGTCGTATCGTTGCCCAAGCCCGTGGCTCCTGCATGATCGTTCTGCGTCGAGAACAGAGATGATCACTCAGGTCCACGGGCATCCTGCATCCGGGGCCGTGCCCGACCTGCGTGGCGCAGCACGGCATGCCGCCTACGCCGCCGGCCAGTCCGGGGTCGTCGCACACGTCGCCGCGCACGAGCTCGGCGCGGCTGCCTATGCGATCAAGGCCGCACGCGCTGACACCGACCACCTCGCTCACGGACGCGGGCGGCGGCCTCGTCGACGAGGTTCTTGCCGGTGGCGAACACGGCGACGAGGGCCTGCAGGGAAACGTTGTTGTTGACCGCCCGCGGGTAGCCGCGCGAGGTCCTGTGGACCAGCGTGAGGGCGTCCTCGGTGAACGGCGATCTTCAGGTGGTGGGCGAACGTAGCTGGTCGTCTCAGTGGAGGTCATGCCCGGCATGTCGGCGTAGCGCAGGGCGGTCCGCAGCGTTGTCACGTTGTTGGATGCGGGGGTGTTTGAGGGGGTTCCGGGGCGTGGTGGGGCCGGGTTGCTGCGGTGTGCTCAGGCCGTGGTGGGCAGGCCGGTGACACCGGTGATCTGGTCTCAGATGGCGAAGCGGGTGCTCACAGCCACACACAGGTTGGCCGCGGACTGGACAGGGGGTCAAGGGGGTGATGCGGCGCAGTCCTCCAGTCGGGCGGCGAGTTCGAACGAGGCGCGGGGGATGGTGCCGTAGTCGGCGTCGGATCGGGTTTCCAGCCGCTGTACCGCGACGGCGAGGGGGTGGCACAGTGGCTCTGCAGGGACGGCGGGGTTGTTTACGACGCGGGTTTGGGCTGTGATGCCGGAGTGCAGGCTGGCCATGGTGCGAGCGATCATGGCCTGAGGGGCGTACCAGCGTGTCTGTCCTCCTGCGGGGGCGCGGCACATGATGCTGATCCAGTCGTCGCTGCTGGTTTCCAGGCGTTCCAGGCAGGCTGCCTGCGCTGCCCAGTGTTCGGCGTCGCGGAGTTCGCCGCGCTGCGTGTGCATCAGATAGAGGCACAGTGCGGCGGTGGTGCTGCCGGCGCCGGCGGAGAACTGCCACCAGAACTGGGCGCCTTCCCGGTCGGCCAGGTGCAGCAGGCAGGCGAAGATCAGGGCGCTGGCGGGCTCGATGCGGCAGGACCGGGCGAGCAGGGCGATGTGGTCCGCGGCCCGGGAGTCGCGGATGACCAGGTTCGACAAGTCCCGCAGCTCATGGGCGGCCTGCTCGTGCTGGGCGGCGCCCAGCGGCATGCGCGCCGGCGCCGCGCCTTCCCCGAGCCAGGGTTTGACCTGCTGTGCGGAGGACTCCAGCAGCAGCGCGCTGCGCCACCAGGTGTCGGCGACACCACGTTCGATACGCCGGCGGGAGGCCGCAATGTCTTCGTCGTCGTACTCGTCCGCGAGGATCTCGGCCTCGGCCAGCAGTTCATCGAGGCTGCGTGGTGTCATCGTGTCACTCCTCATCGTCGCAGTCCGCACCGAGGGGGATGCCCAGTTCTCTGGCGAGTTTGCGCCGGGCGAGGTGGCGGTGGGAGCGCACCGTGGCGTCGGTGACTCCCATGATGCGGGCGGTGGTTGCGGTGGAGTAGCCCAGGACATGGCGGAGCACCATCACGTCGAACTGCCGCTCGGGCAGCCGCGCGATCGCCGGGTACAGGCCCAGCGCGCTCTCGATGACTGCGAATTCCTCACGGCTGGACTCCAGTACCGAGCGCATCACCCGCTGCAGCACGGCCGTCTCGGTCATCGCCGGCCGGCGGCCCTGACGCCGGAGTTCCCCGGCGACGCTCTCCTTCAGCAGCGCCCACGCGGACGCGGCGGGGTTCGCCTCCTCCATCAGGCGCGCCCAGTTCAACGCCAAGTGCATGAACACCTGGTGGACCAGATGCCCGGCCGCCTGCCGTTCTTCTTCACCGAGATGCAGATGGGCGTAGCTTCGGTAGCCCTGGTAGTACTGACGGTGGAAGGCCCAGAACGCCTCCGGCAGCTGCGGCACCGGCACGGTCAGCCCCGGCCCGACCCGACCGGATACCCCCTGCACACTGTCGTGGTCGCTCACTTGCGGCCCCCCTGCTCGGGAAGCACGGGCGCGGCCGATTCGCCCCGGACGGCCGGCAAGCCGCTGCTCTCCATCAGAGCTGCGGCTCCCACGCGCACCCCGGCACCGAGTATCCGGCGCACCAGCGCCACGGCATCGGGAGTGAACACGCGCAGCGCGATGACCGAGGCCAGCACACTGTTTGCGACATCGTGAGTCACGTGTGAGGGTCCTTCACGTTTCTGCAGGGCAGCGCCCGACCCACCCCAACCAGGGCGCTGGAGAGCATCGTTGCTCTCATTAATCAGCTAATCGGCTCACAGGCTCGAACGTTTAATCCCCACCCCAAGTTTTCGTATACGGAAAGCAACCGGCCAGTTACTCACGTTCGAATCGACGCCGCCGACCAGCCGCCGCGACACCCCCTCACCCGTGTGCGACACCGCCTCGACCAGCACCATCACTCACACAGCGCAACGCATTGCATCTATACGCAACGGCCGTGAATCGCACACCAGTAGGCACCCACACCTCAACACGTGTCCCAGATCACACCGCCTGACGTCACACTTCGAAGCCAGACCCGGGCTGCGGGCCCACGGCTCCAGCCGCTCCCGTCGGTCGACAGCGACTGGCGAGGCGCAAAGGTCGGTCAAGAGGTCGTGCAGCGCATCCACTCCGAAGGTTCCTCTGGGGCATCCACCCCCGTACGGGAGGAGTCGCACCCGCCACCGCGGCGGGCTTGCGCGGCGGCAGGGGCCGGACCGCCGCCGGGCTTCACCCATTCAAGTCGAACAACCCTCACTGAGATGTCGCGGCATCACTCGGCACGGGCGCGGTGGTCGGGTGCGAGAGCCGACAGCCGGAGGACAAAAAGGGCTGCAGGCCCCGTTATCCGGCTTCTCTCGCGTTCCGGCGCCCTCTGCCCGGTCACTCATCGCCGGGGAACAGGTCTTCGGGGCTGGGGACGGACTGGTACGCCGCATCCAGTTCGCGCAGGTCGCGGGTCAGCCAGTGTCGCGCAAGTCGGTGCAGGAGCGGGCGGGGCAGTGGCGGGTTGACCTCCCGCGTCTGCGGCATCGCCACTGACTGGACCGCCCAGGCGAACGCCGTCACAGGTGCCAACTGCTCCCAGCGGTGACGGTTGATATTGAGGAACATCATCGCCCGCTGATAGGCGTGCCAGGTGTGGTAGGAGACCAGTTCATCCATCATGTGCACTTCGCTACCCCTGTCGGCGCCGCGCGGGTCATAGAGCACGCCCTGGCCGAAGTAGGCGAACGCAGCGGTGATCCGGCTGCCGAAACGCGGATAGAAACGGTCGATGACACTCAGCTGCGCCTCGGAGACGACCGCCAGCGGCTCGGCGAGCGGAGCGACGAAGGAGATGTAGTTCCGCGGGTACTCGGGCTGCTTGCTCAGGGAGAGCCACTGTTCGCGCAGTCCGCTCTTGAGGTCCCCGCCGACATGGTCCCCTATGGCCTGGTATGCATCGAGGAGCCGAGGTGACGGCTCAAACCCCGTCTCCTGGTTGAACTGGTACCAGAACTCGTTCGCCCAGCGGTCTCCGGACATACCGGGCACATCCGGAAGCTTTTCGGTGTTTGGGGAGGCAGCCCGGGTCGCCGCAGCAGCGGTGTGCGACGCTCCCAGACCGATCGCCGTCGAAACGCCCGCCGCCATGGTGAGCAGTGACCGTCGGTTCATTGTCATCGGATACTCAGCTCATTCCGCTGGTCCGGCATGCCGTGTGTGTCAACGTCGTTGACTGACTGCACGATTGGCCGCAGCGTGCCACAAGTCGGCTCATGTTGAGAAGCATCAGCGGGCGAGATCAGGCCACATGACGGTCTGCACCGCGGCCCGGTCAGGGCGACCGGCGGTTCGACGGAACGACGACGATCTTCGCCTGGGCCCTCGATGAACCTGCCGTTGACCGGCGAGAGGTTCTCCGCCCGGAACTAGCCCTGGTCGACCTGGACCAGCCGGTCGTTCTCCTCCTGGCGGACGGCGGCCACCCTTCCAGCCGGCGTCGTCACACCGGGCAGCAGCACCCCGGTTGTTCACCAGCCACACCACCGCCCGGCCGAACAAGGCACGCGGCCCCTCCGGCGATGACCACGCCCCGTGCCGCCAGGAACTCCCGCAGCTCCGCCTCGCCCGCTGCGAAGTCCCGGTAGCCGTACTCGTCGCGGATCTCCCCAGCGTGCTCGTACGCCGTCTACGAGCGTGCCCCGTACTGGACGACGTGCTTGTCGTCGATGCCGAGCTGCTCGGCGGCCAACCCGCACCATGGAGGCCAGGACCGCCGTGGGGTCCTCGGTCAGGAGGGAAGAGAGCATACGCACCGTGCCCCATGGCACGGCCCATCCCAGCCCCGTCGCCGGACGGCGCTTCGCCCGCGCAAAATCCAGAGCCTTGGTATTCAGACAGAAAAACTGCTCCGGCTCACCACCGGGCGACGGCTCCGTAGGGAACCGCCCATTGCGGGCGTGGTGTGTTATTGACAGGTACTCAACAGGCATGCAGAGAAACATGGGGCACGCTGAACAAGAAAAACGGGCACGTCATCGAACCAAAATTAAGATCGCTCCGCTACGCGAATTCCCGTTCCGATACTCCCCGAGGGCCGTGCTGCTGGGGCCGAGCCACGTCCTTTCTGCTCTGTACGGGCTGCTGCTGCGGTCCGGCCGATTCCGCCCCCCGCTCTTGTATCTCCGCGTCGGAGACGGATAGCTTCTGGGTGAGCTAAGGCGTTGCATACACTCTCCGCCTCGGCTGCACAGTTCCGTGAGCAAGTACATTCATCACCAAGGGAGTAGTGATCCAGTGAAGTTCCGCTTATGGCACAAGGTCACCGTGGCAGCCCTCGGTGCAGTTGGCGTCACCGGGCTGGTGATGGCCGGACCAGCCTCTGCCCGAGTTCCCGCAGTAGTACTGACGGTCTGCAACGATGCCGCCAACGCGCAGCGTTTCAACGTCACCGGAATACACGAGAATGGGCCAAGAGTAACCACCCCTACGATGACCGTGGAGGCGAAAAAGTGTACGTTGGTCTCAAATTACTTGTGGGCGTCGGGCAGCAACCTGGGAATCGCTCACCAGATCGGCGAATCTAAGGTAGTCAACAGTCCCTTCAATATTCCGGCCGACGCGCCGGACGGCAGTTCGCAGACGGCGACCATCACAGCTTTCGGACCGTAATAACGAGGCACCACGCCCGCGGCGCCGACCAGGGCCGCACCCCAACGCAGTGGAGGACCCCGGTCACCACCAGTGGTCGGGGTCCTCGCCGTTCAAGATCCCCGTTGCCGTTGGTCCGCGAGCGCGTCTTGTCTCGTGTTCGCCCACATTCCGCGCGGACACAGCGAAGAGCGGGGCGTGACCGTCATCGCTCAGCTGCGCCGTTCGCGCGACTGACGGCTCGTACGCCGCCCGGACTGCGCCCGCTGCGTGACCCGGATGTTCCGGCACGATGACGACGGCGAAGAGGAACAAGCGAGTGATCTTGGGCTCGGTGCGCGGCTGACGGCAAGTGCTGTCACTGGACGGTCACGCCAAGACCGCGTGAAGATCGCCGGTGGCGGCGTTAAGAGCGCGCGAAGATTCCGGCGCCACCCCGATGGACGCGTTGGCTGCCGGTTGTGTCTATATCGTTCAAGCGGCTGATCGTGGGCCGCCCGCTCAGTAGTGACCGTCTGGGTGAGCAGATGCTGCCCAAGCGGATCGCCCTGCCGGTCTTTGCCAGTGACCCGTTGTCGTCGGTGGCGTATGCGACGCAGGAAATCCTGCTGGTGCTGACGCTGGGCGGGCTGGCCTATCTGCATCTGGCGCCGTGGGTGGCGGCCGCGGTGGTGGTGCTGCTGGCGGTGGTGGTGCTCTCCTACCGGCAGGTGGTGCAGGCCTACCCCTCCGGCGGCGGCTCCTATGAGGTGGCCTCACGCAACCTTGGGCCGTGGGCCGGGTCGGTGGTGGCCTCGGCGCTGATGGTGGACTACGTGATGACAGTGGCCGTGTCGGTGGCGGCCGGCGTGGACAACATCATCTCCGCGGTGCCAGGTCTGGGCCCGTACCGGGTGGCGGTGAACCTGGGGTTCGTGGTGCTGCTGACCGCGATGAATCTGCGCGGGGTCCGCGAGTCGGGTCGGCTGTTCGCGGTGCCGACCTACCTGTTCATCGCCGGCGTGCTGGCGATGGTGGTCATCGGGCTGCTGCAGACGGCCTTCGGGCACGCGCCGGTGGCCGAGAGCGCCGGGTGGCAGGTCCACGCCGAGCCGGGAAGCATGGGGCTGACCGGGATGGCGCTGGTGCTGCTGGCGCTGCGGGCGTTCTCCTCCGGCTGTACGGCGCTGACCGGTGCCGAGGCGATCTCCAACGGGGTGCCGGCGTTCCGGCCGCCCAAGGCACGGAACGCGGCCACCACGATGGCGGTGATGGGCGGGCTGTCGATCAGCATGTTCGCCGGGATCACGGCGTTGGCCCTGATCGCGGATGTGCGGTACGTCGAGGACGCCTGCCAGCTGGTTGGTTTTCCGGGGGACTGTGCGACCGGCTCGCAGCGTACGGTGATCGCGCAGATCGCGGCTGCGGTGTTCGGCGGCACGGACACGGTGATGTTCTTCTATATCCAGGCCGCGACCGCGTTGATCCTGATCCTGGCGGCCAACACCGCCTTCAACGGCTTCCCGCTGCTGGCGGCGATCCTGGCCGAGCACCGCTACCTGCCCCGGCAGCTGCACACCCGCGGGGACCGGCTGGCGTTCTCCAACGGCATCGTCATCCTGGCCGTGGTCGCCGGAACCCTGATCTATGCCTTCCAGGGGTCGGTGACCCGTCTGATCCAGCTCTACATCCTGGGTGTGTTCATGTCCTTCACCCTCTCCCAGGCCGGCATGGTCCGGCACTGGAACCGTGAGCTGGCCGACCGGACCGACCCCGTTCGGCGTCGGCGCATACACCGCTCCCGCGCCATCAACGCGGTGGGCGCGTGCCTGACCGCGCTGGTGCTGGTCGTGGTCCTGGTCACCAAGTTCAGCCATGGCGCGTACCTGGTGGTGATCGCCATGCCGGTGCTGTACGCGATGATGCGCGGCATTCGCCGCCACTACGACCGGGTGGCCCGCGAGCTGCGCCCCCAGCCGGGCGGCATCGCGCTTCCCAGCCTTATCCACGCGGTGGTGCTGGTCTCGCAACTGCACCAGCCCACCCTGCGCGCGCTGGGCTATGCCCGTGCCACCCGCCCGGACACCCTCACCGCGCTCACCGCCAAGATCAGCGACGAAGAGGTGAGTGCTCTGCGCGCCGAGTGGGAGGAGCGCCGGATCCCGGTGCCGCTGACCGTGATGGCCTCCCCGTACCGGGACATCACCGGCTCGGTGCTGGAATACATCGCCGGCCTGCACCGCGAGCACCCCCAGGACCTGATCGCCGTCTACATCCCCGAATATGTGGTCGGCCACTGGTGGGAGCAACTGCTGCACAACCAGTCCGCATTGCGGCTGAAGGCACGGCTGCTGTTCCAGCGCGGGGTGATGGTGACCAGCGTGCCGTGGCAGCTGGACTCCAGCGACCGCAGGCAGCCGCCGCACGACGACCCGCGCGGCGCCGGGGCCGAGGTCGGCTAGCGTTCCGAGCATGAAGGGCTTGGATCTGCCGCACCACGGTGGCCGGCGCCGCAGGAGCGCGGGCCATCGGCTGGCCACGGCCGGCGCCGCCGCGGCGGGCCTGGCACTCCTCACCGCGGCCCTCGTGCCCGAGAGGGACTCGCTGTCGCTGGCCAGCATCGCGCTGATCTACCTCACCGCGGTGGTCATCGTGGCCGCCACCAGCGGTCTGCCCATGGCGCTGGCCGCCGCGGTGGCCTCCGATGTGCTGGTCAACTTCTTCTTCGTCCCGCCCTTCCACACCCTGACCGTCGAGAACCGGGACCTGGTCATCACCCTGGCCGTCTACGTGGTGGTCGCCACCAGCGTCAGCGTCGCGGTCGACCTGGCCGCCCGGCAGCGCGCCGCCGCCGCCCGCAGCGGCGTCGAGGCCGCCCTGCTGGCCCGCATCACCCAGGCTCCGCTGGAGGAACGGCCGCTGAGCGCGGTACTGGAGCACGTCAGGGACACCTTCGGCATGACCGGCGCCGCGCTGCTGGAACGCGACGCCGACGGCGAACGCCCGGTCGCCGTCGTCGGCGACCCGCCATCGGCCGATCCGACGCTGTCCGCACCGGCTGGGGAACACCTGCGCCTGGTGGCCGACGGGCCAGCCGTCTTCGCCGCCGACGAACGCTTTCTCACCCTGCTGGCCACCGCCGCCGCCCGCGCGCTGCAAGCCGAGCGCCTGGCCGCCCAGGCAGCCCGCGCACGGGAACTGACCGAGATCGACAAGCTGCGCGCCGCCCTGCTGGCCGCCGTCGGCCACGACCTGCGCACCCCGCTGGCCGGCATCAAAGCGTGCGTGTCCAGCCTGCGCGAACCCGACCTCGAACTCACCGACGCCCAACAGGCCGAACTCCTGGCCACCGTGGACACCTCCACCGACAAGATGAACGACCTGGTCGAAAACCTCCTGGCGCTCAGCCGCCTGCAAGCCGGCGCCCTCAGCGTCCACCCACGCCCCACCGCGCTGGACGAGATCACCGCCGCCGCCCTCCTGCACACCCCGCCACTCCCCGGCCGCGCCGTCGACGTCGATGTCCCGGACGACCTGCCTCCCGCCTGGGCCGATCCCGGCCTGCTGGAACGGGTCATCGCCAATCTGGTCGCCAACGCGCTCGACGCCGGACCACCGGATCAGGCCGTCCACGTGCACGCCCGTAGGGAAGGAGACGTACTCCGCCTGCGGGTCACCGACCACGGCCCCGGCGTCCCCGCCGACCAGCGGGAACGCGTCTTCGCCCCTTTCCAGCGCCTGGGCGACCACACCACCCATCACGGCCTCGGTCTGGGCCTGGCCATCGCCCGCGGCTTCACCGAAGCCATGAACGGCACCCTCACCCCCACCGACACCCCCGGCGGGGGCCTGACCATGACCCTCACCCTCCCCACAGCACCATGACCCGCATCCTCATCGTCGACGACGACCCTCACCTGCTGCGTGCCCTGACCATCGCCCTGACCGCCCGCGGCTACCAGACCAACGCTGCTCCCGACGCCACCACCGCCCTGCAGGCAGCCGCCACCGCCGCGCCCGACCTGGCCGTCATCGACCTCGGTCTGCCCGACCTCGACGGCATCAACATCGTCGAAAGCCTCCGCGGCTGGTCCACCGCCCCGATCATCGTCCTGTCCGCCCGCCACGACGAGACCGCCAAGATCAACGCCCTGGATGCCGGCGCCGACGACTACGTCACCAAACCCTTCGGCATGGGCGAACTCCTCGCCCGCATCCGCGCCGCCCTGCGCCGTGCCACCCACGCCGACGAACAGCCCGTGATCACCACAGCCGCCTTCACCGTCGACCTGGCCGCCAAGCGCGTCACCACGGCAGCCGGTGAAATCCGCCTCACCCCCACCGAATGGCACCTGCTGGAGATCCTTGTCCGCCACCCCGGACGCCTCGTCACCCAGCGCCAACTCCTCCAGGAGGTCTGGGGACCGCGCTACGAGAAGGAGACCAACTACCTGCGCGTTCACCTCGCCAACCTTCGCCGCAAACTCGAACCCGAACCCTCCCAGCCCCGCTACCTCATCACCGAACCGGGCATCGGCTACCGCTTCACCCCCGGCACCACCGCCTGATTCCGAGGTCGACAACCCGGAACCGCGATGGCCCCTGCCGGCCCCTGCAGAGCGATGATCACCGACAGCCTCTCGTCGGGTGGCGGCAGCCACAGGAATCAAAGCTGAGAGTTCAACTGGGTGATGGATCTCGACATCCGCTGTTCATGCCGCGGCGACCGGCACCCTGTTCGCTGTTACGCGAGGGCGGGGGCGGCCTGCTTGGCCTCTTCGGATCCTGCTGTTTACGAACCCGCAGCACAGAGGAGCGAGAGCGAGTGAGCAAGAAAATCAAGCGGTATGTCACGGCCGCGGCGGCCGTCGTGCTGGCGACGGCTGGTGTGGTCGCCACCGCCCCCCAGGGCAGTGCCAACCCGCCGGACCGCACCAACATCCGCGGTCAGGAGTCCTTCAACACCGACGCGTTCATGGACACGATTTGCGACGACATGAGCACCGGGGACAAGGGCTTCGTCTTCAACATCAAAACCGGCGAGGTCGTGGACTCCGACTCTGCCTACGAGAAGGAGCCGTACTACCACCTCGTCCCCGGCGGCTCCGACAAAGCGTCCACCTCCGCGCCGTACAACTTCCACTGGGCGCTCACGCCGGACTGGGAGCTCTTTGCCGGCAACTGCGAGTTCCCGGAGGCGTCGTCCTGGACCTGGTACGACAGCGAGCGCAAAATCTCCGACGACACGGTGACCAACTGCGGCAGCGGCACGGCCACTCTCGGAGTCAACGAGTCGTACGCGACCACGCGCACCTACACCAAGACGATCGGCGCCAACACGAAGGTCTCCGCCAAGCTCGGTGCAATCTTCACCGGCGAGATCGGCGGCGGCTTCAGCTACTCCTGGGCCATCAGCAACACCCACACGCTGGGCCGGCAGGTCAACGTCTCGGTCCCGCCGGGCCGGCAGGGCTACATCAACGCCCGCCCGCTGAAGCGGACCGTGCGGGTCAACCCGGTCTTCCACGTCGTGAACTACATATGGAGCGACGGCCAGTCCGAGACCGGCACGCTGGTCCACAACTGGCGCGGCCGCGGCTACGACCGCATCACGTCGCACGGCTACTACCTCGACGGCAAGGCCGACGTCCTCAACAGCGACGGCACCCCCGCGATGGACTTCGTCACCCGCGACAAGCCCGGCAAATGCTGACGGCTCACGCCGCACCGGACGCCGCACCGGCCCCGGTCACCGCCGCCGCGGTTTTCCCGGCCTTCGCGTCGTAGTCGCACACCACCCAAGTACGGCCGTTCGCCTAAGTGAATACCGTACGGCGCGTCGCGGACCTGTATAGGGGCGACCCCGGCCATGCTCGGGAGGAAGGAGGCGGTAGCTGATGCATGCAAGGCTCAGTACGTTCCAGGGCTCCCCGGAGGGAGTCGAGGACTCGGTGCGCAACGCCCGCGAGGCGGTACTCCCGGCGCTACAGTCGGTCGATGGGTTCCGCGGCCTGATGGTGCTGGTGGACCGCGCGTCCGGCAGACAGCTCGCCCTCACGCTATGGGACAGCGAGCAGGCCCTGGAGGCCGGCGAAACAGCGACGAACCGGATCCGCTCCAGCAGCGCCGGGCACAGCCGACTGGCCATCGAGGGCGTCGAGCACTATCAGGTCGCACTCGAAACCCTCCTGCGCTGACGGGAAAGGTGCGCAGCGCGCGGACTCGGCGCATGTCGTCGGCTTCGATGCCACGCCCTCGAGGCGCGCCGGTACGCAGAGGGCAGCACCCGGGGTGGCGGACGACGCCGGGCCGCGGCTCGAGCGGGTGTCGGGTGGCCTCGAGTCCGTTCATCTCGGGCATCCGTATGTCCATGAGCACCACGTCCGGATGGGTGCTGGCAGACCTCGATGCCGCGCCGGCCGTCCGGGCCTCCCCCACGACGTCGATGTCGCTCCGCGCCGACAGCAGCGCGGCGCATCCCGAGCGCACCCTGTCCTGGTAGTCGGCGATGACCACGCGAATCGTCATGCGTTCACAGCCTTTCCGGTCCCTCCCCTCACGCGGAGGAGGAGTCCCGGACGGGCCCCTCGGACTGAACGGCCTGGATCGCCGCCCGTGTGGGCAGCCGCCTCTGTTCCGGGATGTGCGCGTGCTCCTGAACCGTGGCGAGCCACAGCGTCGCGATCAGCGCAGCCACAGCCAGCGCTGTGACCCTGGCGAGGTGTCCGCGGGTCCATGTATGTGGGCCGTCGCGCCGCCGGCCACAACAGCGCAGCCAAGCCCACGAACAGCACAGCCGTCACCGGCCACACGGCGGCTCCGGTCGGCAGGACGCTGCTGCCGTCGGCGCCCGAGTAGAGGATGTCCAGGACGCACGCCGCAAGCAGCAGTCCGACGGCAAGGACCCGGAGGCAGCCGCGGGCAGAAACGGAGTTCATTGGTAGTGGGTGGCGCGGTGTCCCTGGGGATCCGTTTCCTCCGTCCCCTTTCAATCCGTCCGTGCGGTTTTCCCGCACACGGCTTACCGATGATCTTCTTGACATGGGAGGCTGCAAGGTCCGCTTGATGCTACGGCCCGCGTGCTTGCTCCCTCCGAAGAGGCATTCGACGCCCCGCTCAGCCCGCCGCGTCTCCACGACGAACCGGGGCCTGCTACCGGGCACTTTGGTGTTGAGGTGTCGTCGCTCACACCGCTGACTGCCGATTGCCTGACGATGCGTCAACTCAAGAGAAAACATGAGTTGCACACACGGTCGGCGGGTGTCGGGGCCCGGAATGGCTGCGGGGGTGCCGGCGGCTACCGCTGCTGCAGTGCGGCGAGGGTGGCTTCGAGGTCGGCGGGGCGGGGACGGTTGTGCGGCAGTTTGGCGAGGGCGGCGGCCATGCCGCAGGTGTCGGTGAGGGCGGAGACGATCAGGCCGCTACCGATGGCGGCGGAGAACCAGCGGGCGGGACGGTAGCGGGCGCCGACGGCGAGCCCGAGGACGACGAGGGATCCGGCGGCGAGGCGGACCTGGCGTTCCATGCTCCAGATGCGGGAGGCGCCCTCGGGCTGGTGGAGGGTGTGGCCCTGCTCTGCCCAGGCGGTGGTGCCGCCGGTGAGGGTGGCGGCGGGGATGTCGGCGTCGGCCAGTTCACTGCAGGCGGCGGCGGAGCGGTTGCCGGAGGCGCAGACCATCAGCAGGTCCCCGCGGGCGGCTGCGGCCTTCAGTGCGGGCAGGGCGGCGTGCAGGTGGTCCAGGGGGATGTTGTGAGCGCCGGGAAGGTGGCCGGAGGCGTACTCGCCGGGGGTGCGGACGTCGATGACGGTGTAGTCGCCGAGCTGTGCCGCTGCCTGGGCGGGACGGACGGGGGTGGGGGTCGTCATGTGCGGTGTTCCTTTTCTGTGCGGGCCGGGGCGAAGGGCCCCGAACACGGTAGGATACCCCTCGGGGTATTAATGGAGGAGGAAGTGTGGAGCTGGACATGGCGGCCGATGAGCTGAAGTCGGTGCTCAACCGGCTGAAGCGGGCCCAGGGTCAGATCGCCGGGATCATCAAGATGATCGAGGAGGGCCGGGACTGCGAGGACGTGATCACGCAGCTGGCGGCGGTCTCCCGCGCGCTGGACCGGGCCGGGTTCGCCATCATCGCGACCGGTCTGCAGCACTGCATGACCGATGGCGGGCAGGCGGCCGGGGACCGGGACCAGATGCGGGCCCGTCTGGAGAAGCTGTTCCTCTCCCTGGCCTGATGCAGGCGGTCATGTCAGCGCGTCGGCGAGCATGAAGGCGGCGACCGCGAGGAGCACGACGGCGAACAGCCGCTGCAGCCCGCGCCCGGACACCTTCTCCGCCAGCCGTTTGCCGTCCCAGGCGCCCAGGACCGCGGCGCCCGTGAACGGCGCCATTACCGCCCAGTCCAGTCCCGCCGCACCGCCGGAGCGGGTGAACAGGGAGGCCAGCGAGTTGACCGTGATGACCAGCAGGCTGGTCCCCACGGCGGCCTGCACCTCGAACGCCAGGACGGTGACCAGCGCGGGAACGGCGAGGAATCCGCCGCCCACCCCGAGCAGCCCCGTCACCGCGCCCAGGCCCGCTCCGGCGCCCCCTGCCTTCAGCGGCCGCACGGCCCGTGTACGCCCATCGGCCGGCGCCGGCGTGGGGCGCAGCATCTTCAGGGCGGCGAGGGCGGCGATCGCGGCGAAGGCCACGGTGAGCACCGGTTGCGGGAGGCGGGCGGCGACCAGTCCGGCCAGCGCGGCGGGGATGATGCCCGCGGCGGCGAACGCCGCCCCGGCTTTCCAGCAGACGTGTCCGGCGCGGGCGTGGGCGTACAGAGCGGTCGCGGACGTGGCGGTGACGATGAGCAGGCTCGCGGTGGTGGCCGCGGCCGGGTTGAAGCCGAGCAGATAGATCAGGGCCGGAACGGCCAGGACACTGCCGCCTCCCCCGAGCGCGCCGAGCGCCAGACCGACCACGGCCCCGGCTATCAGGCCCAGAAGTAGCGCACTCACGCTATCGAGCCGCCCTTGCCACCCTCACCGATGACGGGCAGACCGGCCTGCGTCCAGGCGCTCATGCCGCCCTTGACGTCGACCGCGTCGATCCCTTTCGACGCGAGGTACTTCGCGGCCTGCTGGGAGCGGTGCCCGGCGCGGCAGATCGTCACCACCGGTTTCCCGGCCGCACCCGCCGGCAGCTCGGTGCCGGTGAGTAGGCGGGAGAGCGGCAGGTGCAGCGCGTGCGGCGCGTGTCCGGCCTTCCACTCGAGGATTTCGCGGACGTCCAGGAGGACCGTGTCGCTCGTACTGGTGCGCTCGTGAGCCTGGTCAGGGGTGAGGCGGCCCTGGCCGCGCCGGAAGAAGGACATCGTCATCGTCGCTTTCTGATCAAGGGGATTCAGCTGCCTGCGGTGACGGTCAGGCCGGCGCTCCGGGCGGCGTCGAAGCCGTCGTCGACGGCGACCACGTCACGGCCTTGCGCGTCGAGCAGGGAGGCGGCGATCGCGGCGCGCATGCCGCCGGCGCAGTGCACCCACACGGTGCCGGCCGGGACCTCGCCGGTGCGCTTGTGCAGTTCGTGGATGGGGATGTGTACCGAGCCCTGCACGAACCCGTCTGCGCGTTCGGAGTCGCGGCGCACATCCAGCACCACCATGTCTTCGCCGCGCTCGCGGTTTTGCTTCAGGGCAGCGAAGTCGCCGCGCGGGAAGGAACGCAAGTCCTCACCCGCCCGCAGCCAGGAGGACGGCTCGCCCGTGGCGGCGGCGGCGGGCCGCTCGATGCCGACCCGCACCAGCTCCCGCTGGGCCCCGGCGAGTTGCTCGGCGGATTCGGCGAGCAGGGTCACGGGCTTGCCCCATGGGATCAGCCAGGCCAGATAGGTGGCGAGCTTGCCCTCGGCCTCGAAGTTGAACGTCCCGGCCACATGTCCTTGCGAGAACGCGGTACGGCTCCGCAGGTCGACGACCCATTCCCCGGCGGCCAGGCGCTCCGCGATCCCCTCGCCGTCGGCGACCTTCGGCGGGGTCAGGTCCACCGGCGCCGGGCCGGCGGCGTTGGTCGGGCCCATGTGTGCGTAGTAGGCGGGCACATCCTCCAGCGCGGCCAGCATCTGCGACACGAAGGTGTCGACGTCCTGGGTCAGGGCGTCATTGCTGATCCGCTCCCTGCCGATGGTGGAGGCATCGCTTTCCGCCTGGGACGAGGAGCAGAAGCTTCCGAAGCCGTGGGTGGGCAGAACCTGCACGTCGTCGTGGAGTTCACCGGCCAGCCGGTGGGCGGAGGCGTGTTGGGCGCGGGCCAGCTGATCGGTCAGCCGTGGATCGACCAGGTCGGGACGTCCCACCGTGCCGATCAGCAGCGACCCGCCGGTGAACGCGGCCACCTCCCGCCCGTCCTCGACCAGTACGTAGGACGTGTGGTGCGGGGTGTGACCGGGGGTGGCCAGCGCCCGCAGGCTCAGGCCGGTATCCACGGTGACGCTGTCGCCGTCGGTGACCGGCACCCGGGCGAAGGAGACCCGGGCCGCCATGGGCACCAGATACCGCGCGCCGGTCAGCCGTGACAGCTCCAGACCACCGGTGACGTAGTCGTTGTGAACATGAGTCTCCACCACGTAGCCGATCCGCACCCCGCGGCCGGCCGCCGCCGCCACGACCCGCTCCACATCGCGCGGCGGGTCGACGACCACCGCCGTCGTAGCCCCGCCGGCGAGATAGCTGCGGTTGCCCAGGCCCTCGGTCTCCAGGGTGTCAACGAAGAACACGATCGGCTCCCTCCATTAGCCTTTTACCCCGGGGGGTATCTTCGCTTCACTGTAGCAGTGATACCCCCCTGGGTATTCCTCAGGCCATGGGTGGCAGACTTGCCGCGCTTCTAGTAGGGCTTCGTTAGGTCCTGGGGTGGGGTTCCGGTGCGGGGGTGGGTTGGCTGCATATCGAGCAGGCGCCGGTCCAGGTGGCCAGAATCTTCTGTAACTCGCGGAGGACCGCGTAGAGGATCAGGCCGGCGCAGGGGCTTTGGGGTCGAGGCGGAGCAGGGTGCAGAAGGCTTGGGCGAGGGCGGCGAGGGTGACGTGGCGGTGCCAGCCGAGGTAGGTGCGGCCTTTGAAGTGGTTTAGGCCGAGGCCGTCTTTGAGTTCGCGGTAATCGTGCTCGATGCGCCAGCGGATCTTGGCGATACGGACCAGTTCGCACAGCGGGGTGTCAGCGGGCAGGGTGGACAGCCAGTAGTCGGTGGGCTCGGCGGTGCCGGGGGGCCATTCGGCCAGCAGCCAGCACTCGGGCAGGGAGCCGGCCGAGGACGCCGAGGTTCCGCCCCGTTCACGTCCAGGAATCCGCGAACCCGCGCGCTTCCGGGTTCGGGGCTCCGGCGTTCCAACTGGTGTCCGACAACTACATTCGCGCTGTTCTCTCACTTCATCCCGTGCGGGGTGTGGGAGGCGGTGTACTTGCTGGACTCGCTGCTGTCCAACGTCTCCGACATCCAGCCCGACACCATCCACGCCGACACCCAAGGCGCTTCGCTGCCGGTGTTCGGCCAGGCCGCGCTCCTCGGATTCGACCTCCTTCCCCGCATACGCAACTGGCACGACCTGAACTTCTACCGGCCGGACGCCAAGGTGCGGGACAAACACATCGACTCCCTGTTCGACGACGTCATCGACTGGGCCCTCATCGAACGCCATTGGAAGGATCTGCTGCGCACCGGGATCTCGATCAGCAATGAAATCACCGCCAACATCGCCGAGAGCCTGCGCCATCACGGGCGGGACATGGCTCGGCCGCTGGCGACCCTCGGACTCACGTCATCAATTCCGGCCGATCGCGAGAACGACGGAGCCCTGTGGAGCAGGGCGGGATGCCAGGTGGCGTTGGAGGTCGATGTGGCGGAATTGGTAAACGGAACCGACCCGGCGCAGGATGCCGTGCGTCTTGTGGGCTTCCGCGAGGAACGGCATCAGGTCACGTATGAGGTCGTGGCGGTGGGACAGCCAGTGCCAGGCGAGGATGAAGTCGCCCCAGGCGGTGCGGTGGAACGCGGTGGCCAGGCCGATGTACAGGCCGTTGTACATACCGACCGCGAAGCCGACTCCCACACCGAAGAGCGTGTCGGAGAAGAAGCCGCCGCCCAGGCCCTTAGGGAGGAAATTGACCGACACACCGTAAATCGTTCCGTATGCCGCACCTCCCAGCAGCCAGCCGTTTCGTACGAGGCTCCAGAAGACACGACGGTCCTGTGCGAGGAGGCCGTCCGGGGCCGTGGCCGTGGAGGTGTCGGCCGGGTTGGTGTTCCAGCCCCCGAACAGCCAGACCACGCAGGTCGCGAAAAGTCCCCAGGTGATACCTGACCTGAGGTCGACGAGGAGACAGAAGAATGTCCCCACAAGAGCGCCGACGCCGAGACCTCGCAGAGCGGACCATCTGGTCCAGGACCAGCGTGCCCGCAAGGCCGGGGCCCGTTGCCCGCGGATGGCGAACAGGAAGCTGAGCAGCAGCCCGGTAGCCACATTGGCCACGCCCGCCCAGGCAAGTGTGGTGGGAATGTCCCAGCCTGATTGCAAGAACGGGGCGAAGTCCAGCACACGGGCCATCGCACCGTAATAGAGGGCGGTATCCGAGACCGCCAGACGCTTGAGGATGGAAGGGTCGGCAACGGTCCCGAGGGTGTAGAGGACGTTCCCGAGAAACGCCACCAGTCCTACCACCGCTCCTGCCAGAACTCCCGGCACCGCGCGCGGCAGGGCTGAGCGCAGCTGCCACCAGGCCAGGTTGACGCTGCCGCGTCGGGTGTGTTCGAGGTGACGGGCCAGGAAGATCAGGGTCCGTTCGGCGTGTTCGTGGGACCGGCGGGCGGGGTGGCCGGGCCGGGGGCGGTAGGCGGCGGGAATGAAGGCATCGAAGAGGTGGATGCGGATTGCCTCGGCGGTGGGGAAGCGGGCGGTGTCGCACAGTTCGCCGGGATCAGGAAGGCCGGTGGGGCGTTCGCCGGGACGGGGATTGTAGGCGGTGCGGGCGAGGAAGAGCATCAGCGGGGTTCGCAGGGCCACGCCGACGGGCGAGTCGGAGGCCTCACGCAGCCGGGTCAGGACAAGGTGCCAGCGATCGGCGGACAGGGTGGCCTCGCCACCGGCGTCGCGACGCAGGTAAGCGGCCAACACGTCGGCCTCGAGCGGCCGCAGCTCGATACCCGCGGCCCCGACGAGGCGGACGGGGACGCCGTCCGACGGGGCAAGCGCATCGTGGTACTCGCTGGTGCGGCTGGACAGTACGAGACCGTGGCCGGGCGGCAGGGTCTGGTTGACGGCGTCCAGGGCCACCGGGCGCAGTCGAGGCGGCAGTTCGTCGAAGCCGTCAAGGAGGGGCAATATCAGGCGCTGGGACAAAAGGGCCTGCGCGCGGGTCAGGGGGCGGCCGGAGCGAGTGGAGATGGTGTTTGGGGCAGCTGAGGCCAGGGCGGGGTGATCGGCCACGAGGCGTTCGGCCATCCACGCGTCCAGGGGCTGGGCGGTCGGATCCCATGAGGCGAGCGAGAAGATGACGGGCAGCGGATCGCCCGCCCGGCGCCGCCTGAGCAGGCCGAGCAAGAGACGTACAAGCAGAACGGTCTTGCCCACGCCCGGTTCGCCGAGCACGACCAGACGCCGACCCGGCACCCGTTCAGTGAGCACCTCGACGATCTCCGCGTCCGCACCGGCCAGGGCGTGGGGTCCGCCCGCCCAGCCAGGTGGCACGTAGGCCCGGTCAGCGGCAACGGCGCCGCTCGCCAGCTGTACGAGGAGGGGCCATGGCTGCACCAGTTCATCCGGCGCGGCTGTCCAGGAAACAGGCAGCGGGTACGGGTCGTCCAGCCGCCGTAGGCGTGCCTCGGCCTCCCACTGCCCGCCTACTGCCACTGCCAGCTCATCCGCGATGGTGGTGAGGCTGTGGCTGTCAGCATGCTCGCGGCGTTGCGCCCCATGACCCAGCCACGAGATGTACAGCGAAGCCACGCCGACGACCAGACTCATCACGCTACCGACGACGCTGAAGAATCCTGAGAGCGAGCCTCCATGTCCGGCACCGTTCTTGGCCCACGCTGCCCACGCAAGCGCGAGGGCGACCACACTACCCGCGACGACGCCCAGAACCCTGATGCTCCGCCGTCCCCCGATGCTGCTGTCGACGTGAACAGCCCCCCGATCCGCATAGACAAACGGATAACAGGATGCCACGTGAGAGCCCTTGGTGCCGATCTCCTCCTTGAGGACAGCCCAGAAGCTTTCGGCCGCGGCATTGTCGTAGCAGATTCCGGTCCGCCCCATGCTTTGCTGACCGCTCAACTCCTCACAAGACCATGATCACAAACGGCTACTCAACGTCACCACCGACTACGGGCCAGAGCCATGAATGAGGTGTTGATCTCCACGAAGGAGTGAGCCCCATGAGTACGACGACGGGTCACCTGATCAGGACGAAGGGCCTCACCTCCGGCGAGATCGCGGCTCACCTCGCGGACCTACGGCATGGTGACGACTCAGGAGACCATCTCCACGATCACCGACAGTCATAGTGATACGCGGGTCCCCGGTGGTCGTACGTCATGGCCCCGGCCGCGTTTCCCGCCCGCGCTGGGGCACGTCATCCGCCCGCGGCGCCCTCGGCCTCCCAGCGCAGCAGGTCACCCGGCTGGCACTTGAGCACCTCGCAGAGCGCGGCGAGCGTCGCGAAGCGCACCGCCTTGGCCCGGCCGTTCTTGAGTACCGCCAGGTTGGCGGGCGTGATCCCTACGCGGTCCGCGAGCTCGCCCACGGACATCTTCCGCCTGGCCAGCATCACGTCGATGTCGACGGCGATCGGCATCAGATCACCTCGTCCAACTCGGCCTGCATCTGCGCCGCTTCGACGTCGCGCGCGACGGCCTGGGCGAGCAGCATGCGCAGCACGAGCACGATGAGCGCGACCCCCAGGATGGCCACGCCAACCCCGCCCATGATGACGGTGACGCCCGGGTCGGCCCGCTGGCCCGGCGCATTGAGGACCGTGACCGTGAACCACACGAGGGCAGCCGCCACGATCGCGCCGATCACGACGTCCACGTACCGGAAGGCGGCGTGGGAGAACACGGTTCCACGTCGCACCATCGTCACCAGTCGCCCTATGCAGACCAGGGCGACCTGGACCGACACCATGCCCAGGATCGTGACCACGCGCAGCGGGGTCAGCGGGAGCGAACCGTCCTCCGGGTCGGTTGCCAATGCCCACACCATCAATGCCTGTACGAACACGGTGCCGGCGAGCACCACCACCAGCACGGCGCGCAGCGCACCCACGGTCAGCTTTCCCATGGCCCAACTTTCCATCGAGTTACGATGAGAAGCTATCGAATGTCGATAGGTGAAGCAAGGGCTGGGACGGAGGGTGGGCGGCGGTTTCGCACCGTGGCGGGAGGCCGCCGCGACCCTCCCGTGGCATGGCGTTCGCGCGAACCGTCTTGATCTTGTCGAAGTCGACCTCGCTTGAGCGCACATCGGACGCCACCCGACTACGCCGAATCCCTGGCCCACCAGGGCCAGGCGCCGGCCGAGGCGTTCGCCCGCCGCGGCGTCACGGTCGAGGTGGTGCGCCGCCCCGACGGGCAGCGCGGCTCCACCGTCCTGGCCCGCCGCCCGGTGGCGCCCGCGACCGGCGCAAGGCTCTGTCCCCGGCTCACGCCACGCCGGGCCTGTCACCTGCGGTTGCTGCCCGCTGATCCAGCTTGGATCGCACCTTCACCCCGCCACCGGGCAGCCCGGCGCCGGCCGAGCTGCTCGGTCTCAGACAGGGCCGGGGCCCGTCCCGCCCCTGAGGCGTTCCAGGTCGGAGGGGCGGACCTGGATGACCAGGACGGCGATGAGCGCAGCGACCAGAGCGAAGATCGCCGCCATGACAAGGGCGGCCGAGATCCCGGAGGTGAGGACCTCGTCGGCCCAGGGCCGGGGGAGGTCCCTGGTGCGTTCGAACCGCAGCCGCTCTGCCGGGGTCGCCCGCGCCAGAAAACGAGGAATTTGTCTCTCCGCCTCGTTGGTGCTGGCCGTACCGAACATCGTGACCAGGATGGACAGCCCCAGCGCACCACCGACCTGCTGGGTGGCGTTGAGGAGTCCGGAGCCCGCGCCGGTCTCCTGGACGGGGACGTTGGAGAGCGCCATCAGCGTGAGCGAGACGAACTCCATGCCCATGCCCAGGCCGAAGACGAGTATGGGGCCCAAAATGCTGCCCGCGTAGGTGGAGTGGACATCGGTCAGGGTCAGCCAGGCCAGGCCCGCCGCCGCCAGGATCGCGCCCACCACCATGAAGGGCTTGGGACCGTACGTGGGCAGGAACCGCGAGGCCAGCCCGGCGCCGATTGCGATGACCACGCTGACCGGCAGGAAGGCGAGCCCTGCCTGCAGCGGGCTGAAGTCCAGCACGTTCTGTACGAAGAGCGTGAGGAAGAAGACCATACCGAAGATCGCGGCGGCGA